>NZ_JBSVXG010000090.1:0-22945 GCF_054070595.1 Pseudomonas sp. SDO55104_S430
GGCCCATGTGATCTGCAGGAGCGAGGCTTGCCCGCGAAGGCTTCATAAAAATCACAACAAATCAGACGGTGTCAGTTGCTCACTACGCCACTCGAACGCCACCGGCGCCAACACCTGATCGATCTTTGCTTCACCCCAAAGGCTCGCAAAGCTTTTTCCCACGCCAGGATGCACCCGATCCGGTGCAATCAGCGACAGCGGCCACAACACAAAAGCGTTTTTCAGAATCTCGGCCCGCGGCAGAACCAGACCATCGAAGTTGCCCACCAGATCGCCAAACAGCAGTACATCGATGTCCAGCGGCAGACCCTTGCGGTCCGGCGCATAGCGGCCGTTGTCGGCTTCGATGAATTTGAGCCGGCGATCCAATTCCATCAGCGGTAGATCGGTGTAAGCCGACACCACGAAATTGAAGAACGGCCCGCTCTTGATTCCCACCGGCTGGCTTTCGAAAACCGGCGAACAGCGGATATCCACCAGAAATCCCGCCAAGGCGTCCAGACCGGCCTGTAGATGGGTTTCACGCTCGATATTGCTACCGAGCCCGAGATACACCTGAGTCAGCGACATCCGCGCTCGATCTCCACGCCCACGCCACCGGTAGCGGCAGGAACAGCGCCAGGCTTGGTCAGCTTCAGGCGCATCCAGGTGATCTTGAACTCGCTCATCAGCACTTCGGCCAGGCGCTCGGCGAACGTTTCCACCAACTGGAACTGCGCCTGCTCGGCAAAGGCCTGGATGCGCGACGAAACGCTCGCGTAATCGAGCGCCAGGGTCAGGTCATCACCGGCCGCGGCCGGGCGATTATCCCAGGCGAAACTCAGATCAAGACGCAAGCACTGTCGGATGCCTCGCTCCCAGTCGTAGGCACCGATCACGGTGTCGACTTCCAGGCCCTCGATAAACACTCTGTCCAAGCACTTTTCTCCGCTACACGACAAGGGCGCATTGCGCCGTTAGAATCAGGGCGTCCTCGCCCGGAATAGTTAGCATGTTTTGGTTACTGGCGATCCTCGCCTACCTGCTCGGCTCTCTGTCCTTCGCCATTTTGCTCAGCCGCCTGACGGGTAATCCCGATCCGCGAATGAGTGGTTCGGGCAATGCCGGAGCCACCAATATGTTGCGTCTGGCGGGCAAGAAACTCGCCATCCTGACGTTGCTGGGCGATCTGTGCAAAGGCCTGCTACCCGTGCTGATCGCCGCTATTGCAGGCCTTTCGCTGCAGGATCAGGCCTGGATCGGCGTTTGTGCCGTCATCGGTCACCTGTTCCCGCTGTATTTCCGGTTTCGCGGCGGCAAAGGTGTCGCCACCGCTGCCGGGATGTTGCTGGGTCTATATCCACCCGCCGCATTGCTGGCCGTCTGCACCTGGATGCTGACGTTCTACCTGACCCGCACCAGCTCGCTGGCCGCCCTGATCGCCACGCCGTTGACCCTGCCATTGCTGGCCTGGCAAGAACCGGCGGCATTGCTGCCCATGACGACCCTTACGGGATTGATCGTCTGGCGCCATCGAGGCAATTTACGCGACCTGTTCGCGGGGCGCGAACGGCATTTTTAAATGCCGCTCTTTCGATAGCACCGTTGTGCGCCACCGATCACAACGCCGACAACTGCTCCATCGGCCAACGGGCCTGGACGCTGATCGCCAGGCTTTCCTGCTGACCGGCCTGCAAGCGCTGACAGCCGGCGAACGCGATCATCGCGCCGTTATCGGTGCAGAACTGCGGGCGAGCGTAGAAAACATTGCCTTTCATATCGCCGAGCATCTTTTCCAGGGAAGTACGCAACGCCTTGTTGGCACTCACGCCGCCGGCGATCACCAGGCTCTTCATGCCAGCGGCCTTGAGGGCACGCTTGCACTTGATGGTCAAAGTCTCCACCACGGCCTGCTGGAACGCCAGCGCGATGTCGCAACGGGCTTGCTCGCTGTCGTCCCCGGCGCTCACGCACTGCTGCCAGGTGTTCAAGGCGAAGGTTTTCAGACCACTGAAGCTGAAATCCAGACCAGGGCGATCGCACATCGGACGCGGGAAGGTGAAGCGCCCTGCGACGCCTTGCTCGGCCAGACGCGCGATTTCCGGGCCACCCGGATAGTTGAGGCCCATCATTTTTGCGGTCTTGTCGAAAGCCTCACCCGCGGCGTCGTCCAGCGTCTCGCCCAATAGGGTGTACTGACCGATGCCGTCGACCTGAACCAGCTGCGTATGACCGCCAGATACCAACAAAGCGACGAACGGGAACTGCGGCGGTTGCGACTCCAGCATCGGTGCCAGAAGATGGCCTTCCATGTGGTGCACGCCCAGCGCCGGAATACCCCAGGCAAAGGCCAGCGCCTGAGCACAGGAAGCCCCAACCAGCAAGGCGCCCACCAGGCCGGGACCCGCAGTGTAGGCAATGGCATCGATCTCGGTCGGCACGCAGCCGGCTTCGGCCAACACCTGACGGATCAAGGGCAGCATGCGCTTGACGTGATCGCGCGAGGCCAGCTCCGGCACGACGCCGCCGTAGGCGCGGTGCAGGTCGATCTGACTGAACAGCGCGTCGGCCAGCAGGCCGCGTTCGCTGTCATAAAGTGCGACGCCGGTTTCGTCGCAAGAGGTTTCTAATCCCAGTACTAGCATGGGTTTGCGCCTTGTTTAGGCTGAATTCGAAGGCGCGCATAATAGTCGCCGCGTGATGCCCCGACCAGCGGTTTTCGATCAGAGGCTTTGCATTCCGAGCCATGAGGGGTTAACATCCGCAACCCTTAAAAACCGACGTCTTCAAGTGCTCTTTTGCCGCGAGGATGTTGACCCCGGTAATGAATGAAGGTAGCTCTGGATGCCAGCCGTCAAAGTAAAAGAGAACGAACCCTTCGACGTAGCTCTGCGTCGTTTCAAGCGCTCCTGCGAAAAAGCCGGTGTACTGGCTGAAGTTCGTAGCCGCGAATTTTACGAGAAGCCAACTTCTGAGCGTAAGCGCAAGGCAGCTGCTGCTGTTAAGCGTCACGCCAAGAAAGTTCAGCGCGAACAGCGCCGCGCCGTTCGTCTGTACTAATACACAGACGTTCGTAGCAAGCTTCTGCCAAGCCCGGCCCTGCGCCGGGTTTATGGCATTTGCGTAAAACGCTTGATGCTTCACCGTCGAAGCCGCAGACGCGACCGAGACGAATCTGCTTCACCGCGTCAGACCTGGCTCTTTTGCCAGCGGTGCACGTCTTTTCTGACGGGCCTTTCAAGGCTACTGACGAGCACACCCACTGATTCCTCTCACGACGATCAGCCCAAGGCACCGCTTGCGTGCCAAAAGATGAGCTATCCGAGACCGATGACCGGTCGCAGCCGGATTCAGCGCAACACTTTCAAATAGTCGAATACCGCCCCAACACTGATAGTTAACTAATGTCAGTGGATTTTCGGCAGATACACTTCCCGACAGCGATTACGCAGACGACACTGGTCGAGCCGCATACCTTGCGCGCCTCAAACAACGACCCGCGTTCGACCGCCCATCGTTAAGGGCACCCTTGAGCGCAGACGACGAGAACGCCATGGCCGGGCTTATTCCCCAGAGCTTCATTGACGACCTTCTGAACCGCACCGACATTGTCGATGTGGTTAGCTCGCGCCTGCAACTGAAGAAAGCCGGCAAGAACCACACCGCCTGCTGCCCGTTTCACAAAGAAAAAACGCCGTCCTTCAGTGTCAGCCCCGACAAGCAGTTCTACTACTGCTTCGGCTGCGGCGCTGGCGGCAATGCCCTCGGCTTCATCATGGACCACGACAACCTGGACTTTCCCCAGGCTGTCGAGGAACTGGCCAAAGCCGCCGGCATGGAAATCCCCCGCGAAGAAAGCGGCCGCCGACAAAAACCGCGGCAGCCGACCGATTCGCCACTGTACCCGCTGCTCACGGCCGCCGCCGACTTCTACCGCCAGGCCCTGAAAAGCCACCCTGCGCGCAAGGCTGCCGTCGATTATTTGAAAGGTCGCGGCCTGACCGGCGAAATCGCCCGGGACTTCGGTCTCGGCTTCGCCCCGCCGGGCTGGGACAACCTGTTCAAACACTTGAGCAGCGACACCCTCCAGCAAAAAGCCATGATCGACGCCGGACTGCTGATCGAGAACGCCGAGACCGGCAAACGCTATGACCGCTTCCGCGATCGCGTGATGTTTCCGATCCGCGACAGCCGTGGCCGCATCATCGCTTTCGGCGGCCGGGTGCTGGGTGACGACAAGCCCAAGTACCTCAACTCCCCGGAAACCCCGGTTTTCCATAAAGGCCAGGAACTCTACGGCCTGTTCGAGGCGCGCAAGAACAACCGCAACCTCGACGAAATCATCGTCGTCGAAGGCTACATGGACGTCATCGCCCTGGCTCAGCAAGGCCTGCGCAACGCCGTCGCAACCCTGGGCACCGCCACCAGCGAAGAGCACTTGAAGCGCTTGTTCCGCGTCGTGCCCAACGTGCTGTTTTGCTTCGACGGCGACCAGGCTGGCCGTAATGCCGCCTGGCGAGCGCTGGAAGCAACGCTCTCGAGCCTGCAGGACGGTCGTCGCGCGCGCTTCCTGTTCCTGCCCGAAGGTGAAGATCCGGATACCCTGATCCGCGCGGAAGGCACCGACGCCTTCCGCGCGCGGATCAATCAGCATGCGCAGCCGCTGGCCGATTACTTCTTCCAGCAATTGACTGAAGAAGCCGATCCACGCTCCCTCGAAGGCAAGGCCCATATGGCCACCCTCGCCGCACCATTGATCGACAAGGTGCCGGGCGCGAACCTGCGCACCCTGATGCGTCAGCGCCTGCTGGAAATCACCGGATTGAGTGGCGAGGCCGTCAGCCAGCTGGTGCACAGCGCACCTCAGGAAGCGCCGCCAGCCTACGATCCAGGCATGGATTACGACGCCATGCCGGATTACTCCGACTTCCACCAGCCTCAGGAGGCCTACGCGCCCCAGCAGGAATGGACACCGAAGAAACAGGGTGGCGGCGGCAAGAAGTGGGAAAAGAAACCCTGGAGCAAGAACGGCAAGCGCGGTGATCGGGATGAATCCTATGCCCCGCGCACGCCCGTGGCAGTAGAGGCCCCGACGCTGATCGCCCTGCGTACGCTGATCCACCACCCGCAATTGGCCGGGAAGGTCGAGAGCGCCGATCACTTTGCCAACGAGAGCAACACCTATGCTCAGGTACTGATCGCCCTGATCGAGGCGGTGCAGAAAAATCCTAAGCTAAACTCAATTCAGTTGATGGCTCGCTGGCACGGAACAGAGCAAGGACGACTGTTGAAAGCACTCGCGGAAAAGGAGTGGTTAATTGACGGCGACAACCTTGAACAACAGTTTTTAGACACCATTACAAGGTTATCCGCGGGCCAGCACACGCAGACCCTCGACGAACTCATCAAGAAAGCCAGGCAGCCGGGCTTATCGGCTGAAGAGCAAACCCAGATAGCAAAACAGATGCGCGACCTTCTAAAACAGAACGTTTATGCATCAAACCCGACCTCAACTGGCGCGTGAGGTCATAGCTCAGGTATAATCCTCGGCTTGTTTTTTGCCCGCCAAGACCTTCAGTGGATAGGGTGTTATGTCCGGAAAAGCGCAACAGCAGTCTCGTATTATCGATTTGATCAAACTGGGTCGTGAGCAGGGTTACCTGACTTACGCCGAGGTCAATGACCACCTGCCCGAGGATATTTCAGATCCGGAGCAGGTGGAAGACATCATCCGCATGATTAACGACATGGGGATCCCCGTACACGAGGTTGCTCCGGATGCGGACGCCCTTATGCTGGCCGACGCCGATACCGACGAGGCCGCTGCGGAAGAAGCAGCTGCTGCGTTGGCGGCAGTGGAGACCGATATCGGTCGCACCACAGACCCTGTGCGCATGTACATGCGCGAAATGGGTACGGTCGAGCTTCTGACTCGTGAAGGCGAAATCGAAATCGCCAAACGTATCGAAGAAGGCATCCGTGAAGTGATGAGCGCGATCGCGCACTTCCCTGGCACGGTTGACCACATTCTCTCCGAATACACCCGCGTCACCACCGAAGGTGGCCGCCTGTCCGACGTTCTGAGCGGTTACATCGACCCGGACGACGGCATTGCGCCACCTCCTGCCGAAGTGCCTCCTCCGATCGATGAGAAAGCCGCGAAAGCGGACGACTCCGACGATGACGAGGAAAGCGAAGGCTCGGATGACGAGGAAGAAGCAGAAAGCGGTCCGGATCCGGTCATCGCCGCGCAGCGCTTTGGTGCTGTTGCCGATCAGATGGAAATCACCCGCAAGGCCCTGAAAAAGCACGGTCGCAGCAACAAGGCTACAATCGCCGAATTGCTGGCTCTGGCCGAGCTGTTCATGCCGATCAAACTGGTGCCCAAGCAGTACGAAGGCCTGGTCGAGCGTGTACGCAGTGCCCTGGATCGTCTGCGCCAGCAAGAGCGTGCAATCATGCAGCTCTGCGTTCGTGATGCGCGTATGCCGCGCGCCGATTTCCTGCGCCAGTTCCCGGGCAACGAAATCGACGAAAGCTGGACCGACGCACTGGCCAAAGGCAAGACCAAGTACGCTGAAGCCATCGCACGCCTGCAACCGGACATCGTTCGTTGCCAGCAGAAGCTGACCGCGCTGGAAGCCGAAACCGGCTTGACCATCGCCGAGATCAAGGACATCAACCGTCGCATGTCGATCGGTGAGGCCAAGGCCCGCCGCGCGAAGAAAGAGATGGTGGAAGCGAACTTGCGTCTGGTGATCTCGATCGCCAAGAAGTACACCAACCGTGGCCTGCAATTCCTCGACCTGATCCAGGAAGGCAACATCGGTCTGATGAAAGCGGTAGACAAGTTCGAATACCGTCGCGGCTACAAATTCTCGACTTATGCCACCTGGTGGATCCGTCAGGCGATCACTCGCTCGATCGCCGACCAGGCCCGCACCATCCGTATTCCGGTGCACATGATCGAGACGATCAACAAGCTCAACCGTATTTCCCGCCAGATGCTGCAGGAAATGGGTCGCGAACCGACGCCGGAAGAGCTGGGCGAACGCATGGAAATGCCTGAGGACAAGATCCGCAAGGTATTGAAGATCGCCAAAGAGCCGATCTCCATGGAAACCCCGATCGGTGATGACGAAGACTCCCATCTGGGCGACTTCATCGAAGACTCGACCATGCAGTCGCCAATCGATGTCGCGACCGTTGAGAGCCTCAAGGAAGCGACTCGCGAAGTACTCTCCGGCCTCACTGCCCGTGAAGCCAAAGTACTGCGCATGCGCTTCGGCATCGACATGAACACTGACCACACGCTTGAAGAGGTGGGTAAGCAGTTCGACGTGACCCGTGAGCGGATTCGTCAGATCGAAGCCAAGGCACTGCGCAAGCTGCGCCACCCGACGCGAAGCGAGCATTTGCGCTCCTTCCTCGACGAGTGATAACAAAACCCCCGGCCCGCGCCGGGGGTTTTGTTTTGTGAAGATTAAATCCTCCCGCCCTACACTCCCCCCGATTTGCCCGTCTACACTCGAAGCATTCCCCGTGCCGTAACGAGACCGTTATGCCCAGACTGTCGACAATGCTTTTTTTACTGTCGCTGATGACCTGGACCGCAACGGCTGGCGCGCTGACTCTAACCGACGAAGAACGTAGCTGGCTGGCGGCCCACCCGGACTTGCGCCTGGGTGTCGATGCGTCCTGGCCTCCTTTTGAGTTTCGCGACGATCAGGGGCGTTACCAGGGTCTTGCAGCAGACTATATCGACCTGATCCGCCAGCGATTGGCGGTCAAGCTCACGCCCATAGAACCGGTGAGCTGGACCGTTGTGCTGGATCAGGCCAAAAACGGCAAGCTGGACCTCTTGCCGGGCATCATGTCGACTCCGGAACGCCAGTCGTTCCTGTCGTTCACCCGGCCCTACCTGGATTTCCCGATCGTTATCCTGGCCCACGTCGGCGGCCCTCAACCGCGCAAAATCGAAGAGCTGTACGGCCTGAAAATAGCCGTGGTGGAAAACTACGCACCCCACGAACTGCTGCGCACCCACAATCCCGACCTGAACCTGGTGGCCATGCCGAATGTCGCCTCGGCATTGCAGGCCCTGGCCACCGACGAAGTGGATGCGGTCGTGGGCGATCTGGCGTCCAGCGTCTGGAGCCTGCGTCAGCTCAAGCTCGATGGCCTGTACGTCAGCGGCGAAACGCCTTACCGCTATCAACTGGCCATGGGCGTACCACGGGACAACAAGATTCTGGTCGGCATTCTGGACAAAGTCCTCGCGGACATGACCCCGGCAGAAATCAGCTCCATTCAGGAGCATTGGGTCGGCAACGTCCTCGATCACCGGACTTTCTGGTCCGATCTGGTGATTTATGGACTTCCGGGTCTTCTGGTGCTGGTCGCTGTGCTGGCAGCCGTTATCCGGGTCAACCGCCGATTGAGTTCGGAAATCGCCCGCCGGGTGGATTTGGAGCAGGAACTGCGCAGCAGCGAGTATCACTACCGCGGACTGGTGGAGAGCCTGTCGGCCATCGCCTGGGAAGCGCGGATGAGCGACTTCACCTACAGCTATGTGTCGCCCCACGCCGAGGATCTGCTCGGTTATCCCCTCTCTCATTGGCTGATTCCGGGCTTCTGGCGCAACATCATTCACCCCGCCGATCTCACCCGCGCGCAGAGTTTTTGCGACCACGAAGTGCTGGCCGGCCGCGATCACAGCCTCGATTACCGGGTCATCACCGCCGACGGTCGCTGCCTGTGGGTCCGCGATATCGTCAGCCTGATCGAACACGGACATGAACCGGTGATGCGTGGGCTGATGATCGACATCACCGAGGCCAAGCGCACCGAAGAGGCATTGCGCCTGTCGGAACAGAAGTTTGCCTCGGTGTTCCAGCAATGCCCGGACATTCTGGTCATCGCCCGGCTATCCGACGGTTGTCTGCTGGAAGTCAACGAAGCGTTCGAAGAACAGATCGGGCTCAAGGCCGAAGATGTCATCGGCCTGACCGCCACCGACCTCAACATCTGGGGCATTCCCGGCGTAGGGCCGGGCCTGTTGCAGCGCCTGCAAGCCGGCAGCATCCGCAATCTGGAGATGCCTTTCCGCCGCAACAACGGGCAGGTGTTTACCGGCCTGATTTCCACCGAACCCTTCGATCTCGATACCACGCCGGCGCTGGTGGTCGTGGTGCGCGACATCACCCAGCTCAAGGAAACCCAGCAACAACTGCAAACCTCCGAAGAAAAATTCGCCAAGGCCTTCCATGCTTCGCCGGATGGCTTGCTGCTTTCGCGACAGAGCGATGGCCTGCTTCTGGAAGTGAACGAAGGCTTCAGCCGCATCACCGGGTTCAACAGCGCGATGTCGGTGGATCGCTCGGCCCTGGACCTGGGGATCTGGGTCAACCTCAATGAACGCAAGCAGATGCTCGATCTGCTGCACCGCGATGGCTTCGTCCGCGACTTCAGCTGCCACATCCGTCGCAGCGACGGGCAGATCCGCCTTTGCGAAGTGTCCAGCCGTCCGCTGCCGATTGGTGATGAAGACTGCATGCTGACCATCGCCCGGGACATCACCGAGCGCCACCTGATGCAGGAAAAACTGCAACAGGCCGCCACCGTATTCGAGAGCACTGCCGAAGGCGTGCTGATCACCGATACCCAGCAGCACATCAGCGCGGTCAACCGCGCCTTCACCGAGATCACCGGCTACAGCGAAAGCGAAGCGCTGGGCCATACACCGCGGCTGCTGGCCTCGGGTCTGCATGACAGCGCGTTCTACGCCGCCATGTGGCACCAACTGACCGCCGAGGGGCACTGGCAAGGCGAGATTTCCAACCGGCGCAAGAACGGCGAGCTCTACCCGAGCTGGCTGACCATCAGCGCCGTGCGCAACCGGGACAAGTTCATCACCCACTTTGTGGCCGTGTTTGCCGACATTTCCAGCCTCAAGCACGCCCAGGCAAAGCTCGACTATCAGGCTCACCACGACCCACTCACCGGCCTGCCCAACCGCACGCTGTTCGAAAGCCGTTTGCTGACCGCGCTCAATACCCAAAGAGAAATCGGCGGCCAGGGCGCGGTGCTGTTCCTCGATCTCGACCGTTTCAAACACATCAACGACAGCCTCGGCCACCCGGTCGGCGACCTGTTGCTCAAGGGCATTGCCGTTCGCCTCAAAGAACAATTGCGCGACATCGACACCGTGGCGCGTCTGGGCGGCGATGAATTCATCATCCTGCTGCCCGGCCTGCAACAGCCCAGCGACGCCGACAACATCGCCAACAAGCTGCTCAACTGCTTCACCGCGCCGTTCCAGGCCGGTGAACACGAGTTCTTCATCAGCTCCAGCATCGGTACCAGCCTGTATCCACAGGACGGCAGCGATGTCGCCACGCTGATCAAGAACGCCGACGCGGCGATGTACCGCTCCAAGGCCAAGGGCCGCAACCGGGTCGAAAGCTATACCTGTGACCTCACCGCTCAGGCCAGCGAGCGCGTGGCGCTGGAACACGAATTGCGCCGCGCCATCGAGCGCAACGAACTGCACCTATACTACCAACCGAAGATCAGCCTCGACGACTACCGTCTGGTTGGCGCCGAAGCACTGATCCGCTGGCGCCACCCAACCTTTGGCGACGTACCCCCGGAGCACTTTATTTCCCTGGCCGAAGAAAACGGCATGATCCTGCAGATCGGCGACTGGGTACTTGAAACCGCCTGCCGGCAACTGCACGAGTGGAACAAGAAATACACAGGCCTGGGCCCGCTGTCGGTCAACCTCGCGGGGGCGCAACTGCGTCAACCGAACCTGCTGGGGCGCATCGAACAACTGCTCAAGGACTTCCGCCTCAAACCCGGCCTGCTGCAATTGGAAATCACCGAAAACTTCATCATGAGCCAGGCCGAAGAGGCGCTGGCGGTGCTACACCAACTCAAGCACCTGGGGGTGCAACTGGCAATCGACGACTTCGGCACCGGCTACTCGTCCCTGAGCTACCTCAAGCGCCTGCCGCTGGACATCCTGAAGATCGATCAGTCATTCGTCCGTGGCCTGCCGGACGACCCCCACGACGTCGCCATCGTGCGCGCCATCATTGCCCTCGGTCGCAGCATGCAATTCACCGTGATCGCCGAAGGCGTCGAAACCCAGGCGCAGCAACAATTCCTGGCCTATGAGGGCTGCGAACAGATCCAGGGCTACATCGTCAGCCTGCCCCTGCCCCCCGACGAATTCGCCGCGACGTTTCTTCGTACAACCGTAATGGATTATTCGGATGGCACAGCCGCCAAACGGTCGTTATAATCCGCGACCTACTGGGGCCTATAGCTCAGTTGGTTAGAGCAGAGGACTCATAATCCTTTGGTCCACGGTTCAAGTCCGTGTGGGCCCACCAAACAAGAAAGCCGCGCGATGCGCGGCTTTCATCAGATCGGAGTGAGATTCAACTTTCACTGGATTGCACGAATCGAAGCGACTGGCCGGATGAGATCGAACGCTTCCCAGCGGCGAAAGCCGTAACCGCGCAAGGCGGTTCGCAAGTGGTGTCCGGATCTGCTGTACCAAATCGAAGAAGACGCCCATGGCGTCTTTTTTCGTTTCTGCATTTAGCACTTGCTCGAAACAGACTGCGAAAGCTCCTTGCTCGGTCTCCCTTCGCTCATTTCCTGAGCCTTGCGCAACTCGTTCAAGCGTAATTCTGTCAGGTACAGCTGGTGCAAGCGTTCTGCTTCAGCTCGCGATTCCGGGGACATGCGAGCTTGTAGTTCAGCAAATTTCTTAGCCATCGTTTCGGCCCTCTTTTCGAAGTTATGACCTCAAGGGCATAAACATATGAGCGGGCGAGATCATTCGGCCACCTTAGGCACGTCTTAATTTGTTAAAGGTGGTTTCCAGACTTAAAGCAGGCTCAATTCACGAGTCGTTGAGTTTTGCGTTTATGGCTTGTTAACCAAAAGCCTCTAGATTTCAGATGACGCCGTAGGACCTTGTAGGCAAACTCCGAATCTTGCTTTTGGGCACTTTGATGCCTTGTTGCGCTTTTCTTTGACGGGCTAGTCTCCAGCCGTCGCTGATCATTCAGCGATCGGGCTTGGAAACCCGATGAAATTGGACGCAACAGGTTGCCCATCTCACCCTTGAGTTTTGGCGGCTGTGCGCGGGACGTCTTCGGGCGTGCCGGTTTCCTAATTTCCCGGTTTTCCAACCTGCGCGCAGCTGCCACCCATTTGCTTGGAAACGAATGAGGCGGCTCCTTAAAAATTAGGAGTTTGAATATGAGCACAACAAATCAGACCTCACCCTCAGAACTGAAAACCCCCGGCTTCACTCCTTTCATGTACATCTCGGAACAACCCTTGTTCCACGTCGCCCGCGACGTTCCAATCGTCGACGCCTTGAACCAGGCCTCAAACCTGCTGTTCCTGGCCAAATCCTTCGCTGTGGATGCGGCCTACGCCAAAGGCTGCGACCGTCACGCGTGGGCGGCGCATTACCTCACCGCCATGGGCAAAGCAGTGGTTGATGATGTGGTGAAGGTTTTGGAACGGTACACCGTTCAAGCCTCAGCGAAAGCCAAGGACTAACGAAGGTTCATCCCTCGACAACGCGCCCCGAATTTTCGGGGCGCTCTACCGGCGCAATAGCCTGCACTCCCGGCAACCGCTCCAGCATCTCCCCCGCCATTACCACTTCATGGGTATCCGCCGGCCTGCCCCACTGCTCCACCAGCACCATGCGATCCACCAACATCGCGCCTAAGTCGGCGATGGTCTCGGCGAAGGTTTCGACCATGTCCAGGGTCCGCTCCCACAACCGATCATTGATCGCCTTCAGCTCGGCCGTGATGCGGTCGGTGGATTCAGGCTCGGTCTCGGGATGGAGGATGTTGCGCAGCAAGTGCCGCAACTCGCGGATTTTTGCGTCGTCCCGTTCAGCCCCGAATGCGCCATTGAGGATGGCGGTGGCCTTTGATTTGTCGATGCGTTGTTTGGGAGCGCGGTTTGGGGAGAGAGCCTGCGCCATTGCGCCTGCCAAGAGCACCATGATTCGGGCTTCGAGGTAGGCCGTCATGGTTTGCAGCGAGGAGATGGGCTGCACCAGGTTGATGGAGGCGCCACCTTTGTGGCGAAGATCCATGGTCACGGTCAGCGTCACGCCGCCCGTGGCAAAACCCAACGCGCGGGCCACGAGGTAGTGGCCCATTTCGTGACGTGCGATCTGCAATGCGTGATCGCGAACGGCGGGGGGCATTTTGCTCGACATGTCCGTTGCCTCGAAGTCTTCGTTCCTGCATTCGACTACGAGGGAAGGTCGCTGTCTATCCTGCGTGGCAATGTGCGCAAGATCCTGTGGGAGCGAGCCTGCTCGCGATGCAGGCCGGAACACCGCTGGGTGTCAGGCTGCCCGCGTTATCGTTGGCGTCCATCGCGAGCGTGCTCGCTCCTACAGTTTACTTAGGCAAGGCGTAGGCGATCACATAGTCCCCACGATCCGTCGACTGACGTGCACCGCCCACGGTCAGCAGGATGTACTGCTTGCCGGTTTTCGGCGACACGTAGGTCATCGGGCCGGACTGGCTACCCACTGGCAAACGGGATTTCCAGATCTCGTTGCCGTTGCCGGTATCGAAGGCGCGCAGGTAGAAGTCCTGGGTGCCGGCGAAGAACAGCAGGCCCGATTGGGTGGCCAGGGAGGCGCCGAGGGTCGGCATGCCGATGGGGATCGGCAGGTGCATGCGAATGCCCAGCGGACCGGTGTCCTGCACGGTGCCGACCGGGACTTGCCACATCAATTTGTGGGTCTTGAGGTCGATGGCCGACATGGTGCCGAACGGTGGTTTCTGGCACGGAATGCCGACCGCCGAGAGGAAGCGCTCGCGCATGGCGCCGAACGGTGTACCTTCCTGAGGCACCACGCCCATTTCGATACCGCTGGCTCCAGCACCGATCTTATCGCGCGGGATCATGTAGTTGGCCAGGCCCAGGCGCATGTCGTTGACGAACATGTAGTTGCTGTTCGGATCAACCGAAACGCTGCCCCAGTTCATGCCGCCCAGAGAGCCCGGGAATTGCAGGGCGCGGTCCATGCCCGGCGGGGTGTAGACGCCTTCGTGGCGCATGCCCTTGAACTGGATGCGGCACATCAGTTGGTCGAACGGCGTGGCACCCCACATGTCGGACTCGGTCAGGGTCTTGTTGCCAATGGACGGCATGTCCACCGAGAACGGCTGGGTCGGCGAGTAGCGCTCGCCCGGCACGCTGCCTTGGGGAACCGGACGCTCTTCAACGCGGGCGATCGGCACGCCAGTCTCGCGGTTGAGCAGGAAGATCTCGCCCTGTTTGGTGACTTGCGCCAGGGCTGGCTGCATCCCGCCCTTGTCGTCCGGCACGTCGTACAGCAGCGGCTGCGCAGGCAGGTCGAAGTCCCAAAGGTCGTGGTGAGTGGTCTGGAAGTGCCAGCGTACCTGACCGGATTTCACGTCGAGGGCGACGATGGACGAGCTCCACTTGTCGTCGAACTCGGTGCGCTGACCGCCGAAGAAGTCCGGGGTGGCGTTGCCGGTCGGCAGGTAGACCAGACCGAGCTTGGCGTCGTAGGACATGGCCGACCACACGTTCGGCGTGCCGCGGGTGTAGGTCTCGCCCGCCGGTGGACGCTTGGTGGTGTTCGGGTTGCCCGGATCCCACGCCCAGACCAGTTCGCCGCTGCGCACGTCATAGGCACGCACCACGCCCGGCGGCTCGCCGGTGGAATAGTTATCGGCCACGCGTCCGCCGACGATCACTACGTCGCCAGCGACCAGTGGCGTCGAGGTTTGCTGGTAGTAACCAGGCTTCACTTCGCCCATGTCGGTGGTCAGATCGACGGTGCCTTTGTTGCCGAATTCTTCACAAGGCTTGCCGGTTTCGGCGTTGATGGCGATCAGACGCGCATCGCCTGTCGGCAGAAACAGACGTTTCGTACAGGCGGCTGGCTGATTGTCCGAGGCTACCGGCGTTTCGGAGTAACCCAGGCCACGGCAGCGCTGCCAGTTCGGCGCGGTGCCTTGCGGGTCGAACTTCCAACGCTGGGCGCCGGTGTCGGCGTCGAGGGCGAAGACTTTGCCGTAGGCGGTGCAGGTGTAGACCGTGTCGCCGATTTGCAGCGGCGTGTTCTGGTCTTCGGCGCCGGCACCGGTGCTTTGCGGGATGTCGCCGGTGCGGAAAGTCCAGGCGACCTGCAATTGGTCGATATTGCCCTTATTGATCTGGTCCAGCGCGGCAAAGCGATTGCCGGCGGTGGTATTGCCCCAGTGCGCCCAGTCTTTCTGTTCGGAACCCGGAGTCACCGGCGTCACCGCAGGCTCGGTGGTGGCCATGACCACGTGGGTCGGGACGAACATGTAGGCCATCGTTGCTACGACACCCACGCCCAGAATGCCCGCCAGACCGTAAGCACCACGACCCGCCGTCGCGCCCGAAGCGCGGACCAGGGTCGGGTAGATCAGGGCGACGACCAAACCGATCACAGCGAAGGTCAGTACCCGCGATACCAGCGGCCAATATTCGAAACCGGCATCCAGCACCGCCCAGATGGCGGTCAGGATCAGCGCCAGGCCATACAGCCAAGCGCCCGCAGGCTTGCGGCGAGCGATCAGCAGCCCGGAAGCGAGCATTGCCAGGCCCATCAACAGGAAATACCAGCTGCCGCCCAGGGTGATCAGATAACCACCACCGCCAGCAAGGCCCAGCCCGATCAACGCGATCAGGACACCCAGCCCCGCCAGCAACCATTTGCTGCCGGCGGCAGCCCCAGAATTGTTCATGTCGGAATTTATCCCCATTTGTGACAAGCGCGGAATAATGTACTACCTAGTTACTTATGGCAAATTGTCGCAGGTAAAAATGGCATGAACGGTCATGAATTCAGATGAAACATCCGTATCGGGAGATGTGCCTGTAACATGCTCCCCACCTATCTGTGCCGCTGGAGCCGCCCCTTTGCCTGACACTCGCCCGCCCGTTCTCGACGAAATCGACCGCCAGCTGATCGCCGCCTTGCAGATCAATGCCCGCGAGAGCGTGGCCATGCTCGCCCGGCAACTGGGCATTGCGCGCACGACCGTGACTTCGCGTCTGGCGCGTCTGGAAAAGGCCAAAGTGATCACCGGCTACGGCGTTCGCCTGGGTCAACGGGTAGTGGATGGCGGGTTGCAGGCGTACGTGGGGATCACCGTGCAGCCGCGCTCGGGCAAGGAAGTGTTGCGACGCCTGAGCGCCATGGCTCAGGTGCAGCAATTGTGTGCGGTGAGTGGCGAATTTGATTATGTGGCGTGGCTGCGCACGGACTCGCCGGAGCAGCTGGATCAGTTGCTGGATCAGATTGGCAGTGTGGATGGGGTGGAGAAGACCACGACTTCGATCATCCTCAGCAGCAAGATTGATCGCGGGCAGCCGGTTTAAACACGGTCCAGTGTGGGAGCGGGCTTTTGTGGCGAGGGGGCTTGCCCCCGTTCCAGTGCGCAGCACTGGCAAAAAGCTTGGGGCCGCTTCGCAGCCCAGCGGGGGCAAGCCCCCTCGCCACAAAAGTTCACACTGATTGGACAATATGCATTGATATCTCGTCATATTGAACAACCAATCATCAAAACGACGACACTTTGCGTCTTATTAACGTATTCCCCGCTCTCTAGAATGGCTCGCATCTTTTCCTATACTCAGACGCGCCCCCCGCGTCCTGATGCCAGTAAGGTCAGCCATGAACAAGAACAATCGCCACCCTGCAGACGGTAAGAAACCAGTCACCATTTTCGGTCCGGACTTTCCGTTCGCCTTCGACGACTGGATCGAACACCCGGCTGGCTTGGGCAGTATTCCCGAGCACAATCACGGTGCCGAAGTGGCGATTGTCGGTGCCGGTATCGCCGGTCTCGTGGCAGCTTATGAGCTGATGAAGCTCGGCCTCAAGCCCGTCGTTTACGAAGCCTCGAAACTCGGCGGTCGCCTGCGTTCCCAGACGTTCAACGGCACCGATGGCATCGTCGCCGAGCTGGGCGGCATGCGTTTTCCGGTGTCGTCCACCGCGTTCTATCACTACGTCGACAAGCTGGGCCTGGAAACCAAGCCCTTCCCCAACCCGCTGACCCCTGCCTCCGGCAGCACCGTCATCGACCTGGAAGGCAAGACCCATTACGCACAGAAACTGGCGGATCTTCCTGCACTGTTCCAGGAAGTGGCTGACGCCTGGGCGGATGCGCTGGAAGACGGCTCGCGCTTCGGCGAGATCCAGCAGGCGATTCGCGACCGCGATGTGCCTCGCCTGAAAGAGCTATGGAACACCCTGGTGCCGCTGTGGGACGACCGCACTTTCTACGACTTCGTCGCCACCTCCAAAGCCTTCGCCAAACTGTCGTTCCATCACCGCGAAGTGTTCGGTCAGGTCGGTTTCGGCACCGGCGGCTGGGATTCGGACTTCCCCAACTCGATGCTGGAAATCTTCCGCGTGGTGATGACCAACTGCGACGATCACCAGCACCTGGTCGTCGGCGGCGTCGAACAAGTGCCGCAAGGCATCTGGCGCCATGCTCCCGAGCGTTGCGTGCACTGGCCGGAAGGCACCAGCCTCAAGTCGCTGCACCGCGGTGCGCCACGTTCCGGCGTGAAGAAAATCGCCCACGCACCGGGCGGCCGATTCGCGGTTACCGACAATAACGGCGACACCCGCGAATACGCCGCCGTGCTGACCACCTGCCAGAGCTGGCTGCTGACCACCCAGATCGAATGCGAAGAAACCCTGTTCTCGCAAAAGATGTGGATGGCCCTGGACCGCACCCGCTACATGCAGTCGTCGAAAACCTTCGTGATGGTCGACCGTCCGTTCTGGAAGGACAAGGATCCGGAGACCGGTCGCGACCTGATGAGCATGACCCTCACCGATCGCCTGACCCGCGGCACCTACCTGTTCGACAACGGTGACGACAAGCCGGGCGTGATCTGCCTTTCATACTCGTGGATGAGTGACGCGTTGAAGATGTTGCCGCATCCTGTGGAAAAACGCGTGAAGCTGGCATTGGACGCGTTGAAAAAGATCTACCCGAAAGTCGATATCGCAGCACGGATCATCGGCGACCCGATCACTGTTTCGTGGGAAGCCGACCCGCACTTCCTCGGTGCCTTCAAAGGCGCCCTGCCGGGCCACTACCGCTACAACCAGCGCATGTACGCCCACTTCATGCAGGACGACATGCCGGCCGAGCAACGCGGGATCTTCATCGCCGGCGACGACGTGTCCTGGACGCCAGCCTGGGTCGAAGGCGCGGTGCAGACGTCGCTCAACGCGGTGTGGGGCATCATGAAACACTTCGGCGGCGCCACACATAAAGAGAACCCGGGCCCGGGTGATGTGTTCAAAGATATCGGCCCTATCGCCCTACCCGAGTAAGAGGAGTTCCCGATGCGCGTAGCCCTTTACCAATGTCCACCGCTGCCTTTGGACGTCGCCGGCAATCTGCAACGCCTGCATCAACTGGCGCTGGAAGCCAAAGGCGCCGATCTGCTGGTGCTGCCGGAAATGTTCCTGACGGGTTACAACATCGGCCAGGATGCCGTCAGCGTGCTGGCGGAGGTTTACAACGGTGAATCTGCACAGCAGATCGCGCGCATTGCCCGCACCGCCGGCATCGCCATTTTGTATGGCTACGCCGAACGCGCCGAGGATGGACAGATCTACAACGCCGTGCAGTTGATCGACGCCCAGGGCGAGCGTGTCTGCAATTACCGCAAGACTCACCTGTTCGGCGATCTGGACCGCGCGATGTTCAGCCCCGGCACCAACGAGTTCCCTGTCGTGGAACTCAACGGCTGGAAGCTCGGTTTCCTGATCTGCTACGACCTGGAGTTCCCGGAAAATGCCCGGCGCCTGGCCATTGAAGGCGCCGAACTGATTCTGGTGCCGACAGCGAACATGATCCCCTTTGATTTCGTCGCCGACGTCACCGTGCGTTCCCGCGCGTTCGAAAACCAGTGCTACGTGGCCTATGCCAACTACTGCGGGCACGAAGGCGATATCCAGTACTGCGGCCAGAGCAGCATCGCCGCGCCGGATGGCAGTCGCATCGCCCAGGCCGGCCTCGATGAAGCCCTGATTGTCGGTGAGCTGGATCGTCAGTTGATGGACAAATCCCGCAGCGCCAATCGCTATCTCGCCGATCGCCGCCCCGAGCTTTACGCCGCGCTGAACAAGCGCTAATCCGCTAGCATTGGCACTTCTCTGTTCTGGAAGTGCCCATGCCTGCGCCAAATCCTTCTCGCCCCCACACTGAAATCCTGGCCAACGGTCTGCGGGTGACGCTGCGTCACGCGCCCGATCTGAAGCGTGCCGCGGCGGCCTTGCGCGTCGCCGCCGGCAGCCATGATGTGCCGCTGGCGTGGCCGGGGCTGGCGCACTTTCTCGAGCATCTGCTGTTTCTGGGGACCGAGCGTTTTCCTGCAAGCCAGGGGCTGATGGCCTACGTCCAAAGTCATGGCGGCCAGTTGAATGCGCGCACCAGTGAGCGCACCACCGACTATTTTTTCGAATTGCCGACCCAGGCGTTCAGCGGTGCTCTGGAGCGTCTGTCAGACATGCTCGCCCATCCGCGTATGAATCCGGACGATCAGTTGCGGGAACGGGAAGTGTTGCACGCGGAATTTCTCGCCTGGTCGCAGGATGCGGCCGCGCAACAGCAGCAGGCGCTGTTCGATGGTCTTGCGAACGCCCATCCCTTGAGAGGTTTCCATGCCGGAAACCGCGACAGCCTGCCCGTGCAACAGGATGAGTTTCAGCAAGCATTGAAGGGTTTCCATCAGCGGTTTTATCAAGCGGGGCAAATGACCCTGGGCCTGGCAGGACGACAGTCGCTGGAAGATTTGAAGGCATTGGCCCAGGCATTCGCCGATGCGCTTCCCACAGGTAACTCCATCGCGCAGCAAGCGCCCGTCCCGTTGTTGGACACTGCGCAGAAAAATTATCAACAGCTGAACGAAAGCCGCCTTGACCTGATGTTTGCGCTCGAGGCATTGCCCGAGGCTAACCCCGAAGCATTGGCGTTCCTCTGCCATTGGCTGAACAACGCAAAGCCCGGTGGACTGTTGGTCGAATTGCGCAGCAAAGATCTGGCCGAAAACCTGAAAGCTACAGTGTTGTATCAGTTCGGCGGGCAGGCCTTGCTGCATATCGAACTCAAGCTGAACGCCAATGGTCAGCCAGCCGCGGTTCGTGAACACCTGCTGGATTGGCTGAGCTTCTTCGCCCAACAAGACCTGAGCGGATTGCGCGACGAATACACCGCCCTGCTCCAGCGCCAGCAGCAAGTCAGCGGTGCGTTGCAACTCGCACGCCTGGACAGCGAACAACGCGACACCGGACTATCGGAACAGGGTGTGACCGCCCTCAAGATCATCCTTCAACAACTCGGCGCTGTGGATAACTTCAGCGGTCAATGGCAGTTGCCGACGCCCAATCCGTTTTTGCGCTCCGAAGCGCCAGCGGCCAACGCCGGTTTGATTCGCGGCCAGACCAGCGCCCACCGCGGCCTGCGTACGTTTGCCCAGGATCGCTCGCGCACCCGTCGCGAACGCTCACCGATGCAGTTCAGCCAGGCGTTGCCGGATAGCACCGCCGAAGGCGCGCTGTATGTGCGCTGGCGTCTGGACACGACACCTGCGAGCAGCCTCCAGTCGCGACTGGAAAACAGCCTGCAGCCCTTGTGCGAAGAAGCCCGCCAGGCGGGTGTGGAAGTGTTGTTCAGTGCATCGGCCAACGAATGGCTGTTGAAGATGACCGGGCTCCAGGAATCCATACCCGTTGTGCTGGAACATGCGCTGAAAAACCTGACAAACCCCGAAGCCCAATTCCCACAGGATTCGCCGGCGCCGATACCGATCCGGCAATTGCTCAAGGCGCTGCCGAGCCAGCTTCTGCAGCGGACTGCCGAGTCGGACGACCTTGCAAAACTTTGGGCGAGCGCACTCTGGGATGGTCTGGGCATCGGTCTGTCGTCCCAGAACCAGGTAGCACTGGGCCTGGCATTGAGCCGCATCCCCGGTACACCGGACAGCCAAACGACGCCAGCGCCTTCCATTCAAGGGCAACGACTCTGGACCAGTCTGGAAACCGGCTCCAGCGAACACGCGCTGTTGTTGTTCTGTCCTGCAGCCTCCAGCGACATTGTCGACGAAGCCGCGTGGCGCGTGCTGGCGCACCTGTGTCAGACGCCGTTCTACCAACGCCTGCGCGTGGAGTTGCAGTTGGGTTATGCCGTGTTCAGCGGACTGCGTCAGATGCACGGGCAAACCGGGCTACTGTTCGGCGTGCAATCGCCAACCGTTGCGCCGCAGGATCTGCTGCAACACATCGAACAATTTTTGAGCAGTCTCCCAAATCTGGTCGCTGAGATGGATGACACGCAATTCATCGCTCAACGCCAGGCCTTGACCGATCAGTTCGACACCTGCACCTTGCCCTTTGCCCAAGCTGCCGAGCTGCTGTGGCAGGGCAAGCTGGCGGGCCGTTCGTCGGATTATCTGCTGCAACTGCTCCAAGCTTTATCCACCATGGATCGCCCGATGCTCATCGCAGCAGCCCTGCGCCTGGCACAAGCCGAGGGTGGTTGGCGCTGCCTGTCCAATGGGGTATGCCCGGATTCATCCTGGCAAGCCGCTTCCTGAATAGCTCGTTAACCATTTAGAACATTTTCATCCCGCTGCCTGAAATTTTGAGTAACATAGCTGCCTAACTATCTGAACGTCTCCTTCGGGAGGTGGACTATATGTATAGGTCTCAACTGTCTCATCACCTCAAGGAGTGCTCCCATGGCCTGGACCAAACCTGCTTACACCGACCTGCGTATCGGCTTTGAAGTCACCATGTACTTCGCCAGCCGCTAATCTCTGCTTTGGCAGACGTGCAGTTCAGCGCCTCGGTAATCCCGAGGCGTTTTGTTTTGAGCATTGAAATGATGGAGCCTCCATGTTCGTCCAGATTCTAGGTTCCGCCGCCGGCGGCGGGTTCCCCCAGTGGAACTGTAACTGCGTGAACTGCGCCGGCTTTCGCAACGGCAGCCTGAAGGCCAAGGCACGGACCCAGTCGTCCATCGCGATTTCCGATGACGGCGTGAATTGGGTGCTGTGCAACACCTCCCCGGACATCCGCGCGCAATTGCAGAACTTCGCCCCGATGCAGCCGGGCCGCGCGCTGCGTGACACCGGAATCGGTGCGATCATCCTGATGGACAGCCAGATCGACCACACCACCGGCCTGCTGATGCTGCGCGAAGGCTGCCCGCATCAGGTCTGGTGCACCGACATGGTCCACGAGGATCTGAGCACGGGCTTTCCGCTGTTCAACATGCTCAACCATTGGAACGGCGGCCTGACCTGGAAGCGCATCGAGCTGGACCAGAGCTTCAGCATTGCAGCCTGCCCCAACCTGCGCTTCACCCCGCTGCCCTTGCGCAGCGCCGCGCCGCCTTACTCGCCGCATCGCTTCGACCCGCATCCGGGGGACAACATCGGTCTGATCGTCGAAGACCTCAATACCGGCGGCAAGCTGTTCTACGCGCCGGGTCTGGGCAAGGTCGATGCGCCGTTGCTGGAGATGATGGCCGGCAGCGATTGCCTGCTGGTGGACGGCACCCTGTGGGACGACGATGAAATGCAGCGCCGCGGCGTCGGCACCCGCACCGGGCGGGAGATGGGCCACCTGGCCCAGAACGGCCCCGGCGGCATGCTCGAAGTGCTGGAAAAACTGCCGCGCCAGCGCAAGGTGCTTATCCACATCAACAACACCAATCCGATTCTCGATGAGGACTCGCCGCAGCGGGCGGAGCTGGAGCGGCGGCAGGTTGAAGTGGCTTATGACGGCATGAGTATTGTTTTGTAAGAAACCGAGACCGCTGCGCGGTCTATCGCGAGCAGGCTCGCTCCCACAAGGGTAAGCGCTCAA
>NZ_JBSVXG010000091.1:0-22306 GCF_054070595.1 Pseudomonas sp. SDO55104_S430
ATCTATGGCGACTGACACTCCGCATTCGCGAGCAAGCCCGCTCCCACAGGGGTTTGTGTTACTTCAGCCAGGGTTTATCAGGCTTCTAGACCCAAAATATCCCGCGCCACCGCCTCGGCTATCCGAATCCCGTCCACACCCGCCGACAGAATCCCGCCCGCATAACCCGCGCCTTCACCGGCCGGGAACAGGCCCTTCACGTTCAGGCTCTGCATCGACTCGTTGCGGGTAATCCGCAATGGTGACGAGGTGCGGGTTTCGATCCCGGTCAGTACCGCGTCGTGCAGCGAGTAACCGCGAATCTGCTTCTCGAAGGCCGGCAAGGCTTCGCGAATGGCTTCGATGGCGAACGCTGGCAAAGCCAGGGCCAAGTCACCCAAGGCAACCCCCGGCTTGTAGGACGGTTCAACGCTGCCCAGCTCGGTGGACGGCTTGCCGGCGATGAAGTCGCCGACCAGTTGCGCCGGTGCTTCGTAGTTGCTGCCACCCAGGACAAACGCGTGGGATTCCAGGCGTTCCTGCAACTCGATGCCCGCCAGCGGGCCGCCCGGGTAATCGACTTCCGGGCTGATCCCGACGACGATCCCGGAGTTGGCGTTGCGCTCGTTTCGCGAGTACTGGCTCATGCCGTTGGTGACCACGCGATTGGGCTCGGAGGTCGCTGCCACCACGGTGCCGCCCGGGCACATGCAGAAGCTGTAGACCGAACGGCCGTTTTTGGCGTGATGCACCAGTTTGTAGTCGGCGGCGCCGAGCTTCGGGTGGCCGGCGTACTTGCCCAGGCGCGCGCGGTCGATCAGCGATTGCGGGTGTTCGATGCGGAAACCCACCGAGAACGGCTTGGCTTCCATGTACACGCCGCGGGCGTGGAGCATGCGGAAGGTGTCACGGGCGCTGTGGCCGAGGGCCAGAATCACGTGTTTCGAATGGATCTGCTCGCCGCCATCGAGTTCGACGCCAACCAGCTGGCCGTCTTCGATCAGCACATCGGTCACCCGCTGCTGGAAGCGCACTTCGCCGCCCAGGGCACGGATTTCCTCACGCATGGTTTCCACCACACCGGTCAGTCGGAACGTACCGATGTGCGGTTTGCTGACGTAGAGGATTTCTTCCGGCGCGCCGGCCTTGACGAACTCGTGCAGGACTTTGCGGCCGACGAATTTCGGGTCCTTGATCTGGCTGTAGAGCTTGCCGTCGGAGAACGTCCCCGCACCGCCTTCGCCGAACTGCACATTGGACTCGGGGTTGAGCACGCTTTTACGCCACAGGCCCCAGGTGTCCTTGGTGCGCTGGCGCACGTCGGGACCACGCTCGAGGATGATCGGCTTGAAGCCCATCTGTGCCAGCAGCAGCCCGGCGAAGATACCGCAAGGGCCGAAACCGACCACCACCGGGCGTGCGCTCAGGTCGGCCGGTGCCTGGCCGACCATCTTGTAGCTGACATCCGGCGCCTCGTTGACGTTACGGTCATCGGCGAACTTGCGCAGCACCGAGCCCTCATCGCGAACGTTGAGGTCGATGGTGTAGATGAAGCACAGTTCGGAAGACTTTTTGCGCGCGTCGTAGCTGCGCTTGAACAAGGTGAAGTCGAGCAAGTCATCGCTGGCGATGCCCAGGCGTTGCACGATGGCAGCGCGCAGGTCTTCATCGGGATGGTCGATCGGCAGCTTGAGTTCGGTGATTCGTAACATGACGGGATCCGGTTCGCGGGGCGCACAACTGCGCCAGGGCGTTTGAAACCGGCGATTATAAGCCGCAAAGGCCGGGTCCCGTGAGGCCTAAACGATCAGTCGTCGCGCGAACCGCCGAAATACCCGCAACCGCGCTGCACCTGGCCGTTGATGCGCAACTCGGCGCTCATGTGCTGGACGCTGCCTGTTTGGCTGTCGATGCAGCGTTGCGGGGCGACCCACAACTCGATGTGCTGATTGTTGGCTTCGGTGCTGAGGTTGAATCGGCCATCGCCCAGTTGTTCTTCGACATAAGGCACCGCCAAAGGTGGCTGGCCGGTGCGGTCGATGACCATGCCCTTGCCGCTGACGTTCACGCTCCACTCGGGGTTGTGGCCGGCAGCGCGCAGGATCAGTTTTTTGAAATCGGGATCGGCACAGGCATTGGCCGAGCGCTCGACGCGATATAGCTGTTCCAGGTCAAGTTGGCCGTCACCGGAACCGGCAACGATCCGACCGCGCACATCGGCAAAAAGTTTGCCCTGTGCATCGGCCAGGCTGGCGGCCTGTTGCAGGACGCTGGTGTTGCCGGTGTCGTTGACCACAAGACGGCGCTGTTCGCCGCAGGGCTGGAACAGCAGTTTGCCATCGGCTGCGCTCAACTGCCCCTGCATGCGGGTCTGGCCCACATGGGACGCGCTTTCGCGGGATCCGTCGAACAACTGGCAGGCCGCGAACAGGGGGAGCAGGGCAACAACGACTAAGGAACGGGCAACACGCATCTTGGGGTCTCCTGACAAGTGTCGCCACGTTACTCAGCCTGACCGTTCATCACAACCCTCGTGTTGGAGCTGCCGAAGACTGCGATCAGATGTGAAAGGTCTGACCGGTCTGCAGTCCTTCGACACTTTTGGCGTAGGCCAATGCCACATCCACAGCCGGAACCGGTTTGAAGCCGCGGAAGTACGGCGCGTATTTATCCATGGCTTCCACCAGCACGTTCGGGCTGATCGAGTTCACTCGCAGGCCGCGTGGAAGTTCGATGGCCGCGGCACGAACGAAGCTGTCCAGCGCGCCGTTGACCAGCGCTGCGGAGGCGCCGCTGCGGATCGGATCGTGGCTGAGCACGCCGGTGGTGAAAGTGAACGAGGCGCCGTCATTGGCGAATTCACGGCCGATCAGCAGCAGGTTGACCTGGCCCATCAGCTTGTCTTTCAGGCCCAGGGCGAAGCTGTCCTCGGTCATTTCCGCCAGCGGGGCGAAGGTCACGTTGCCGGCGGCGCAGATCAGCGCATCGAATTTACCGGTTTGTTCGAACAGTTTGCGAATCGAGGCGCTGTCGCTGATATCCACATGGAAATCACCGCTGGTGCGGCCGATGCGGACGATTTCGTGACGTGGGGAGAGTTCTTTGTCGATGGCCTTGCCAATGGTGCCGCCTGCGCCGATCAAAAGGATTTTCATGCTGCCGTTGCTCCAGTGGGTTGAATGTGGCTTCAGTTTAGAGTGGTTTTTTCCATTGATAAGCGCGCTAATAGGCAACCTTTGGTTTTCTATTGGAAACAATCCATGAGCGAGATGGATGATCTGGCGGCGTTTGCGGTGTTGGTCGAGGCGGGCAGTTTCACCCTGGCGGCCCAGCAGCTCGGTTGCAGCAAGGGCCAGCTGTCCAAGCGCATCAGCCAGCTGGAAGCGCAGTTCTCCGTGGTGCTGCTGCAGCGCACCACGCGGCGTCTGAACCTGACGGCGGCCGGCGCGGCGTTGTTGCCCCAGGCGCAGGCGCTGGTGGCCCAGGTCGAACGGGCGCGTCAGGCGCTGGCTCGATTGAAGGACGACATGGCCGGCCCGGTGCGCATGACCGTGCCGGTGTCGCTGGGGGAAACGTTTTTCGATGGCCTGTTACTGGAGTTCTCCAGCAAGTACCCCGAAGTGCAGATCGAGCTGGATCTGAGCAACGACTACCGCGAACTGTCCCGGGATGGCTTCGACCTGGCGATTCGCTCCGATGCTGCCATCGACCAGCGACTGGTGGCGCGCCCGCTGTTGGCCTGGCACGAAATGACCTGCGCCAGCCCTGCCTATCTGGAGCGATACGGCGAACCGCAGACGCCCCGGGCGCTGGCCGAACACCGCTGTCTGCTCAACAGCCACTACAGCGGCCGCGAGGAATGGCTGTATCACCAGCAGCATGAATTGCTGCGGGTGCGGGTTTCCGGGCCGTTTGCCAGCAATCATTACAACCTGCTGAAAAAGGCGGCGCTGGCGGGTGCGGGGATTGCGCGTTTGCCGTCCTACCTGTTGCCGGCGGAATTGGCTGAGGGCCGCTTGCGCTGGCTTTTGCGCGACTATCAGACGCGGAGCATGCCGATGTATCTGGTGCATCCGTATCAGGGTGGGTTGCCGAAGCGCACGCAGGTGCTGGCGGATTATTTGATGGGGTGGTTCAAGCGCAGTGGGGAGGCTTTGGACAGGCTCTGACCCTGTGGGAGCGAGCCTGCTCGCGATGGTTTTAGATCCGACATTGATGTCGGTTGATCCACCGCAATCGCGAGCAGGCTCGCTCCCACAGTGGGCATCATTGTGATCGGGACTGTGACAGGCACAAAAAAACGGCCCGAAGGCCGTTTTCTGTTTACCGCAATGGTTCAGCCACCCAGGTACGCTTCGCGCACTTTCGGGTCGGTCAGCAGGCTTTCACCGGTGCCTTGCATCACAACACGGCCGTTTTCCAGCACGTAGGCGCGGTCGGCGATTTTCAGCGCCTGGTTGGCGTTCTGCTCCACCAGGAACACCGTCACACCGTCCTTGCGCAGCTGTTCGATGATGTCGAAGATCTGCTGGATGATGATCGGTGCCAGACCCAGCGAAGGCTCGTCGAGCAGCAACAGCTTGGGCTTGCTCATCAGCGCACGGCCGATGGCGAGCATTTGCTGTTCACCGCCGGACATGGTGCCGCCGCGCTGGTTGAAGCGTTCTTTCAGGCGCGGGAAAAGTCCGAGGACCTTATCCATCTGTTCCTGATAGTCGCCCTTGTCGGTGAAGAAACCGCCCATGGCCAGGTTTTCTTCCACGGTCAGGCGGGAAAACACCCGGCGACCTTCCGGCACCACCGCGATGCTCTTGCGCATGATTTGCGAAGAATCCTGACCGACCAGTTCCTCACCCATGTAGCGGATGCTGCCGCTGTGGGCCCGCGGCGAACCGCAGAGGGTCATCAGCAGTGTGGACTTGCCGGCACCGTTGGCGCCGATCAGGGTCACGATTTCGCCCTGGCGGACTTCGACGTTGACGCTGTGCAGGGCCTGGATCTTGCCGTAGAAGGTGGAAACGTTTTCGAACTGCAGCATTTACGCTTCCCCCAGGTAGGCTTTGATCACATCAGGATTGTCACGGATCTGTTCCGGCGTACCGTCGGCCAGAGGCGTGCCCTGGTTGATCACGACGATGTGGTCGGAAATGCTCATGACCAGTTTCATGTCGTGTTCGATCAGCAGCACAGTCACGTTGTGCTCCTCACGCAACACGCTGATCAGTTGCTTCAGATCTTCGGTTTCCTTGGGGTTCAGACCGGCAGCCGGTTCGTCGAGCATGAGGATCCGCGGGCGGGTCATCATGCAACGGGCGATTTCCAGGCGACGCTGCTGACCGTAGGCCAGGGTGCCGGCCGTACGGTTGGCGAATTCGCGCAAGTTGACCTTGTCCAGCCAGTACTCGGCATATTCCATGGCCTCGCGTTCGCTCTTGCGGAACGACGGAGTCTTGAACAGGCCGGACAGGAAGTTGGTGTTCAGGTGACGATGCTGGGCGATCAAGAGGTTCTCGACCGCGGTCATGTCCTTGAACAGCCGCACGTTCTGGAAGGTACGCACCACGCCTTTGAGGGCGATCTTGTGGCCCGGCAAGCCTTCGATGGCTTCGCCGTCCAGTTTGATGCTGCCGCCGCTCGGCTTGTAGAAGCCGGTCAGGCAGTTGAACACGGTGGTCTTGCCGGCGCCGTTGGGGCCGATCAGCGCAACCACTTGTTTCTCCTTCACGCTCAAGGCAACGCCGTTGACCGCCAGCAGGCCGCCGAAGCGCATGCTCAGATTTTCTACTTTAAGGATCTCGCGGCTCATTTGCGCAGCTCCATGTGAGGACGTTGCATGGGCAGCAGACCCTGAGGGCGCCAGATCATCATCAGTACCATCAAGGCACCGAACATCAACATGCGGTATTCGCTGAACTCACGCATCATTTCCGGCAGCAGGATCATCACCACGGCCGCCAGGATCACGCCCAGCTGCGAGCCCATGCCACCCAATACGACGATGGCGAGGATGATCGCCGACTCGATGAAGGTGAAGGATTCCGGCGTCACCAGACCCTGACGGGCAGCGAAGAAGCTACCGGCGAAACCGGCGAAGCTGGCACCCAGGGTAAAGGCCGACAGTTTGATGATGGTTGGATTCAGACCCAGGGCGCGGCAGGCGATCTCGTCTTCACGCAACGCTTCCCACGCGCGGCCCAGTGGCATGCGCAGCAGGCGGTTGATGACGAACAGAGCAGCCAGTGCCAGGAGCAACGCGACCAGGTAGAGGAAGATCACCTTGTTGATCGAGTTGTATTCCAGGCCGAAGTACTCGTGGAAGGTCTGCATCCCTTCGGCGGCCTTGCGCTCGAAGGTCAGGCCGAAGAACGTCGGTTTCTCGATGTTGCTGATACCGTTCGGACCACCGGTGATATCGGTCAGGTTACGCAGGAACAGACGGATGATTTCACCGAAGCCCAGGGTCACGATCGCCAGATAGTCACCACGCAGACGCAGGACCGGGAAGCCCAGCAGGAAGCCGAAGGTGGCCGCCATCAGGCCGGCGATCGGCAGGCAGATCCAGAAGCTCAGACCGTAGTAGTGCGACAGCAGCGCGTAGCTGTAGGCGCCGACGGCGTAGAAGCCGACGTAACCGAGGTCCAGCAGACCGGCCAAGCCGACCACGATGTTCAGGCCCAGGCCAAGCATCACGTAGATCAGAACCAGTGTCGCGATGTCCACCGCGCCACGGGAGCCGAAGAACGGCCAGATCAGGGCACCGGCAATGAGCGCGATGATGATCCAGCGCTGAGTGGTCGGCAGGGTCAGGAAGTTGCTGGCCTTGGCCGGAATCAGCGGACCCCGGGACGACGAACGCCAGACGGAGCTGATCTGCTGGTCGAACAGCACACGCAGGAACATCAGTACCGAGCACAGGGCGATGGTGATCAGCGTGGTGGTGCTGGTGCCGTGGACTTCCAGGTTGATGCCGACGATGGTCAGCTTCAGACCCAGTACCGGGTAGGCGACAGCCCACACCAGCAAGGCACTGAACAGTGCCTGTTTAAGATTCCTAGTCATACTTTCTCAACCTCCGGACGACCCAGCAGGCCGGTTGGCCGGAACAACAACACCAAAACCAAGAGACCGAAGGCCACGACGTCCTTGTACTGGTCGCCGAAAATATCGGCGCCGAAGGCTTCCGCTACACCCAGTACCAGCCCGCCGAGCATGGCGCCCGGAATGCTGCCGATACCGCCCAGTACCGCTGCGGTGAAGGCCTTGAGGCCGACCAGGAAACCGGCGTTCGGGTTGATCACGCCGTATTGCATGCTCAGCAGCACGGCCGCGACGGCCGCCAGTGCGGCACCGATGACGAAGGTCAGGGCGATGATGTTGTTGGTGTTGATACCCAGCAGGTTGGCCATCTTGATGTCTTCGGCACAGGCGCGGCAGGCGCGGCCCAGGCGAGAGCGGGAGATGAACAGGGTCAGGCCGAGCATGGCGACCAGGGTCACCACGAACACCACGATTTGCATGTAGGAAATCAGCACTTCATGTGCGCCACCTGGACCGAAGGCAAAGTTGCCCGGGATCAGGTTGGGAATGGATTTGTCCTTGGAGTCTTGCGCCAGCAGAACCGTGTTCTGCAGGAAGATCGACATGCCGATGGCGGAAATCAGCGGGATCAGACGGTTGCTGCCGCGCAAGGGGCGATAGGCGATCCGTTCGATGCTGTAGCCGTAGGCACTGGTGACGACGATGGTCGCCAGGAAAGCGGCGGTCATCAACAGCGGAACGCTGTCGAGTCCCAGCATGGCCAGGCCCGCGATGGCGATGAACGCCACGTAGGAACCGATCATGTACACCTCGCCGTGGGCGAAGTTGATCATTCCAATGATGCCGTAAACCATCGTATAGCCGATGGCGATCAGGGCATACGTGCTGCCAATGGTCAGACCATTAACCAGCTGTTGGAAGAAGTGATAGATGTCAGGCATTACAGCGCTCCTAAAAACCTGATACGCATTTCACTGGTGGAGTCATTTTCCCGCCCGGGCCCCGTGGATCTGCATCCACTTCGAATCCGGGTTTTGCCAGCGAACCGCTGATGACGGTTTTGAGATTTTCAGGTGGGGAGACTAGCGGATCACGCCAGCACGGCCCAAGTACGTTCGTAAAACAAAGCCCACGGCGTGCCGTGGGCTTTGTGGGCAGTCAGTCAGGCAAGGCCTTACTGAGGCGAAGCTTCAGTTTTTGGTTTGCCGAAGTGCCACTCGTAAACCACGAATTTGAAGTCTTTCAGGTCGCCCTTGTCGTCGAAGCTCAGGTCGCCGGTAGGAGTCTTGAAGGTGCCTTTGTGGATGGCTTCAGCCACTTTGGCGGTGTCTTCGGACTTGGCGGACTTGATGCCTTCGGCGATCACTTCCACAGCCGAGAAGGCCGGGAACACGAACGGACCGCTTGGATCTTCTTTCTTGGCCTTGAATGCATCAACCAGGGCAACGTTGGCAGGATCCTGGTCGAAGGACTTCGGCAGGGTTACCAGCAGGCCTTCGGAAGCGTCCTTGGCGATCTGCGAGATGGAATCGTTACCCACGCCTTCCGGACCCATGAACTTGGCTTTCAGGCCTTTTTCCTGGGCTTGACGCAGGATCAGACCCAGCTCCGGGTGGTAGCCGCCGTAGTAGACGAAGTCGACGTTGGCTTGCTTGAGCTTGGCGATGATCGAGGAGAAGTCCTTGTCGCCGGCGTTGACGCCTTCGAACACGGCAACCTTGACGTTCTTGCCTTCAAGGGTCTTCTTCACGGCGGTGGCGATGCCTTCACCGTACTGTTGCTTGTCGTGCAGAACGGCAACGACTTTAGGTTTTACGTGATCGGCAATGTAGTTACCGGCGGCAGGGCCCTGGGCGCTGTCCAGACCGATGGTACGGAAGATCATTTTGTAACCACGGGCGGTGATGTCCGGGCTGGTGGCAGCCGGGGTGATCATGATCACGCCTTCGTCTTCGTAGATGTCCGAAGCCGGTTGGGTGGAGCTGGAGCACAGGTGGCCGACCACGAACTTGACGCCGTCGTTGACGACCTTGTTCGCTACCGCTACCGCTTGTTTCGGATCACAGGCGTCGTCGTACTCGACGGCTTCGAGTTTCTTGCCGTCTACACCGCCTTTGGCGTTGATTTGTTCGATGGCCATTTTGGCGCCACTGAACTGCATGTCGCCGTATTGGGCTACAGGACCGGTTTTAGGGCCGGCGATGCCGATCTTGATGGTGTCAGCTGCGAACGAATGGCTGGCAACCCCGGCCAGAACCATAGCGGCAAACAGTTTGGAAATCTGCTTAGTAGCCTTAGTCATAGTGCTCCACTCTTACTGTTGTAGTTTTTATAGTCCTGGCGCCTCAGGCAGCAGAACCGGGTCAGTGTCCACGACATTCCCCGGAAAAGCCCCTCGGCAACTGTACCGGTACAGTGTAGAGCGCCGATTGTCAGCCTGGGAAGCTGGCGCCGGGGGGCAAAACTTGGGGGTGTCGCTAATTTGAAAGAAAAAGACAGAATTGCGGCGGGGTATTGACGGGCTTATAGCCAGATTCCGTGCATTCCTTGGCTTTCCTGCTCTTTTCATTCGGTACTGCAAATTGCTACCGGGTTTTTCTGCCAGACCACCGACGTTATCATTGCGTCAATTTCATTTCCGGACAGACCCATGAACGAAGAACCTAGCACCCTCTATGCCAAGCTGCTTGGTGAAACCGCATCTATTTCATGGAAGGAACTGGAGCCGTTCTTCGCCAAGGGTGCCCTATTGTGGGTCGACCCTACTCTGGATTTGATCGCCGCCGCCGAAGCCGTGGCCAGCGATGAGGGCGAGAAAGTGGCTGCCTGGTTGGCCGACGACAAGCTCGCCAAGCTGTCTGAAACGCGGGCGCTGGATCTTTTCGAGCGTGATCCGGAATTGTGGGCGGTGGTGGTTTCGCCGTGGATCCTGATCCAGGAAAGAGCAGGGGATTGAATGTGTGCACCTTGTTGGTGCGCGATTCCTGCGGCTAAAAGTGTGTAGCCGAGTAGCGTGATGGCACCTTGCCGTAGAGAAAGGCCACAGCCTCACGGTGACGTAAACGTAACGGGAACAGTTGAAGGGGTGGCCAGAGGGCTGCTCAATTGTTTCCGGGGTGACAATCTGTAAGTTCAGCGGTGGATGTCAGACCGCTTTCGCGAGCAAGCCCGCTCCCACATTCGATCGCATTCCTCCTGACGGAGCGCGGTCAAATGTGGGAGCGGCGGTGCGACGATTCGACTTGCTCGCGAATGGCGCGCCGCTTAGTAAGCGGTCTTGCCCGTATGGTTATTGAGCGAAATGACCTTGGTCTTGCCAATGCGGTGACGGTAGATCTCGCGCAGGTACTTGATCGCCTTCTTCACGCAATCCCGGGACAGGCGGATGTCGTTGATCGAGACGAACTTGTCCTTGTCGTTGATCAGCTCGCGGTATTTCTTCTCGTACATCGGCTTGATCGCGTACCAGTTGGTATCGAGGATCTTCGCCGGGTTCTCGAACTCGTTGAGCAGGTCGTCGATGCGTTCTTCGTCGAATTGCTCGCTGATGATGAAGTCCAGGATCGAGTGGTCCAGGGTGTCATCGAAGCGGTACGGATTACGGGCGAAGCAGCGCTTGATGAAGGCCACGATCAGGGTCAGGAAATCGTCCGACAGGCACGGGCTCTTGGCGATCAGGGTGGTCAGCGACAGGTTGGCCGAGGCGCCGATCACCAGCGCGTAACGCTTGAGCGTGGTGTTGGGAAACAGGCTGTTGAGGTGAGTCTTCAACCGGTTCAGGTCCATGTAGGACAGTTTGTAGTCCTTGGGCAGCGAGACGATCGAGACAACCGATGAGCAGTTCTTGAAGAAATGCAGGTCGTGCAGCGCCGCGGCGTCGTAGCCCGAGTTCTTGTACTGCTCCAGCGACGCGCGGTAGCGCTTGGACTCGATCGGCAGCAGGCTGATGCCTTCGATCGCCTGGGTGACCTTGTTGAAGTGCGGCAGGTCGATGGAACGGAAGAACAGGTCGTCGATGTTCAGGCGCTGCTGTTCTTTCTCGAACACCTTGAACTTGTCTCCGGTCGGCGCCGGGGTTTCCGGGACGACGGACTCGGCGTAGGCGATTGCCACCGGGCCGGCGAGACTCATGAACAGGTCGTTGGCGTCCAGGCGAATGGTTTCGCCGATATCGATGCCGGCGCGTCGGAAATAGTTCTGGTCGTAGTCGGTGGTGACCGCCTGCGCCGTCAGAATGTTGAAGATCTGCTGCGAGATGTACTGGTTGGCATGCTTTTCCATGGCATTGACATCAATGTTCTGGATGTTGCCGTCATCGTTCTCTTCGGCGTAACGCATGATGTCGTTGGAGATCAGCATCATCGCGTTCCACGGGCGGATACGGCCCATGACGCTGGCTTCGCTGCTGTCTTCGTTGGCGAAGTTGTAGGAGAAGTCCCACTCTTCCGACAGATATTTACACAGCAGCCGACCGGCGTTGATGTGCAGCGCTTCGGACATTTCGCTGCGGTGGTCGGAAATGTTCGGCAGGACGCAGATGCCGCTGGTGAAGATCGGCTCGAAGACGAAGGAGTGACCGCTCTTGCTGTCGTGCTCGTCCACCGGCTTGGTGTCGAACGTCTTGTTCATGTACGAGTGCTGCTGGGCCAGGCCGAATTCCGAGGCCATGCCCGAACCCGTACCGCCGCCGGCGCTGAAGATCGAGAAGTACAGGCGCGACTGGTTGGCCTTGATGCCGCAGCTGTCGATCAGGTACGAGTGGATCATTTTCCAGTCGGGGCTGGAGAAACGCTGGGTGTCCTTGTTCAGGATGATCTTGGCCAGGTACTGGCCGAGAATCGGCGCGTTACCGGCGCCACCGGCATGGACTTCCGACAGGTCCATGATTTTCATTTTGCTGTAGTCGCGCAGGAAACCGCTTTTTTCGCCCTTGCGCGAGAAGCGGATGCGGCCGGCGATGTCCTTGTCCAGATCGCCCAGCATCACCAGCGGCTCGACCAGGAACACCGGTTTGGTGGCCTTGTTCGGCATCAGGCGCAGGTTGTTGCGGATCCACTGCGCCGGGCTGTAGCCCTTTTCGGCGTAGCGCTTGTCCGGCGACAGACGATCTTCGTTGTTGAATTCGTTGAGGTAGAACTTGCGCGCGTTGTACACCAGTTCGGCGACGTCCAGCGCAATGTTCGAACCGCAGCGCCCCAGGCCGATCAGGCACACCGACGGGAATTCCTGGTCGTTGTGCTGTTCGTTGTCGACTTCCAGATGCGGTGGGCGCGGGAACACCATGTCGCGCAGGCCGTCGAGGTTATCGAGTATGCGGTCGGTGTTGGTCTCGGTGAAATACAGGTATTGCTGGGTTCCCAGCGGGCGTGACGGGAGCAATGGCTTCGATGAAACCGGGGTGTTTGCCGCAGGGCTCAAGGTCAGGTCGGAAACCGCAGTGGCCGGATTGTTTTTGGAAGTCATTGTTCGCCATCTACCTGGGCTGTTTTGGTCGCACGACTGGGTCGTCGAACCGTCACGGAATGAGAACTCGCGTCTTTTATCAGCGCGTATTTAATCCAAGCGTCAGAGGCCGCGGCCTGAGGTTCGCTCGGGGAAATCCTTTTCTGCTCACGATGAATCGGCCACTATTTGGCGTTCTTTAATCGAAAAGAGGCAAAATGATGTCAACGCTACCTTCGTTGGGGTTTGCCGGAATTGGCCTGATGGGCCTGCCAATGTGCCTGCGCCTGCTGGCGGCGGGGTATCCGCTGACAGTGTGGAACCGCAATCCGGCCAAGTGCGCGGCACTGGTCGAGGCCGGTGCCCGGCAGGTCGCGAGCCCCGCGCAGCTGTGCCAGCACGCTGACGTGGTGATGTTGTGCCTGGCGGACACTTCGGTGGTGCGTGACGTGGTGTTTGGCGCGGCGGGCATCGTCGAAGGCGCCAAAAGCGGTCAGTTGCTGGTGGACTTTTCCAGCCTGGAACCTACCGCGACCCGGGAAATGGCGGCGGAACTTGCCAGCCGCACCGGCATGGCCTGGCTCGATGCGCCGGTGTCCGGCGGCGTGGTCGGTGCCGAGGCGGGCAGTCTGGCGATCATGGTCGGCGGCGAGGCGGCGGATCTCGAGCGCGTCAAACCGGTCCTGCTGAGTCTCGGGCAGCGCGTGACGCACATGGGCGCGGTCGGGGCAGGGCAGGTGACCAAGGCCTGCAACCAGATGATCGTGGCCTGCAATGCGCTGGTGATTGCCGAAGTGGTGGCGCTGGCCGAGCGTTCCGGGGTCGATGCCAGCCTGATCGCCGAGGCGCTGGCCGGTGGCTTTGCCGACTCCAAACCCCTGCAGATCCTTGCCCCGCAAATGGCCGAGAGCCGTTTCGAACCGGTGAAATGGCACGTGCGCACTTTGCTCAAGGATCTGGACACGGCGGTGAAGTTTTCTCGTGAACAGGGCTCGGCGACACCGGTCAGCGGCCTGGCGGCGCAACTGATGCGGCTGCATGGCAGCCAGGGGAATCTGGAAAAAGACCCTTCTACATTAGTGCGGATGTACCGCGAACCAGACTCAATGGCGTAAGCGAGAAGCGGTTCTTGCGCTGGTTGATCTCGTTCAGCACCGGTAGCAGCTCCGACAGCGGTACCGGGCGGCTGAGCAGGTAGCCCTGAGCGAAATCGCAGTCGTGGCTTTCGAGGAACTGATATTGCTCGAAGGTCTCGACGCCTTCGGTCACCACTTCCAGGTGCAGGGTATGGGCCATGGCGATGATCGCCTGAACGATCTCCATGTCCTGGGTCGAATTGGGAATCTCCTGAATGAACGAGCGGTCGATCTTCAACGTGTTGAGCGGCAGACGCTTGAGGTAGGCCAGGGACGAGTAACCGGTGCCGAAATCATCGATCGACAGCGCCACGCCCAAGGCCTTGATCTGTCGCAGCAGTTCCAGGGTGTCGGCGATATTGCCCATCAACGCATTTTCGGTCACCTCCAGTTCCAGCCGTTGCGGCGCCACCCCGGCGCTGCGCAAGGCCTGCTCGATCTGCCCGGCCAGTTCCTCGCGGGCCAGACTCAGGGGCGAGCAGTTCACGGCGATTTTCAGGGACTCGCAACCCTGTTTCGACAGCTCACCCAAGTCCTCGCAGGCCTTGTGAAGCACCCAGTTGTCCAGCTCGGCGATCAGGCCATTGGCTTCGGCGAGGGGGATGAACCGGTCAGGAGCGAGCAATCCGTGGACCGGATGTTGCCAGCGAAGCAATGCTTCAAGTTTGCCGACCTCGCCTGTCTTCAGGTTGTAGATCGGCTGGTAAAAGAGCATCAGCCCGGCGTCTTCGCGCAACGCGTGGCGCAGCTCTTCCTCCAGTTGCAGCTCCAGCGTGGCGCGGGTCTTGAGGTTGGCGCTGAAGAAGTTCAGGCCGTTGCGCCCACTGCCTTTGGACTGATAGAGCGCCAGGTCTGCGTGTTTCAGCAGTTCGTCACAGGTCGTGCCGTCCTCGGGGAACAGGCTGATACCGATGCTGGTGGTCATGACCATGCGCCGCCCGGCCAGCTCGATCGGATCCTTCATTTTCAACATGATGCGCTGGGCCAGTTGTCGGGCTTCTTCGCGATCCTGCAGATTGATCAGCACGCAGAACTCATCGCCGCCGAAACGCGCCACCACGTCTTCGTGGCTGCGCACCGAGCTTTTGATGTGGTCGGCCAAGACCTTGAGCAATTCGTCTCCGGCGTCGTGGCCGAGGCTGTCATTGATGCGCTTGAAGTGGTCAATGTCGAGGAACAGCACGGCCATGATGCCGCCGTCGTGGGTTTTCTCGATGAGCTTTTCGGCAAACAGCTGGTTGAATCCGCGGCGGTTGATCAGGTTGGTCAACGGGTCGAAATGCGCGACCTGCTGCAGCGACGCCCGTGCCTGATCCAGTTGGCTGAGCAATGAATTGACCCGCTGAAGGTCTTTTTCCTTGTGTTGCAGCTTCTTGTCCGCCAGCGCCGCGCTGATGCTGCTGCCGATGATCAGCAGGGTGATGACCGCCACCGTCAGGCCCAGTTGAAAGTGATTGTTCGCCCCTGGTTGAGTCAGGACGCTGCCGGCGGGCAGCACCAGGTCGAAGGCCGCCATGCCGGTGAAGTGCATGCTCACAATGCCGGTGCCCAGCACCAGGCTGGCGCAGTACTTGAGCAGTTGATGGAACATGCCGGTGCCGCTACGCAGGTAACTCGACAGCAGCAATGCCGCGAGGCTGGCGCCGATCGCAATCACGATAGACAGGGCAAACAGGATCGGCTGGTAGTAGATGACCGCCTGCGAGCGCAGGGCGGACATGCCTACGTAATGCATGGTGGCGATACCCAGGCCGACCCAGATCGACGCTTTCAGGCAATGCCAGAAGCTCAAGGCGGGGCGACTGAGGGTTTGCATCGCCAACCATGACGCGATCAGGGCAATCAGCAGAGAGGCAAGTGTGACCGGCAGTTGGTAGTGCACATTGATGGGGGCCTGGAAGGCCAGCATGCCGATGAAGTGCATGGCCCAGATGCCACCGGCCAGACAGCCGGCGCCGACCCAGCGCCAGAGCCGGCGAGAGGCGGCCTTGTCGGCATGCGCGACCCGCTCGGCCATGTCCAGCGTGGCGAAGCTGCCGGCACAGGCGACCAGAAATGCCAGAAGGACCAGAAACGGGTCATGTACACAATTGAGTATGACCTGCCCGTTTTCTGGCAGCCCGGCAGCGAAATGCAGGCCCAACCACTCCATAAGATGCCCCGTTCGTTCCTTTGACCGGTGCAATGACACCGGAGAGTGCAAGGAGTATAGAGGGCCGGAACGGGGTGCAAGCGGTGATGGCACTTTAGCGCCAAACATTTTGGTATTAACCCAATAACGATTGGCGCTAACGGTCGGGCGTTTGGTTGCTAAACGCCGTGTGCGGCGGGTTCCAGCGGTGGCAGGCCGAATGCCGCTCGTGCTGCGTCACAGTCGGTATTGGCCTGGCCATCGACCCAGGACGCCTCGAACTCCCGACAAGGGGTCGAGCGCTGATCGTAGATCGTGCATTTCACTTCGCTGCCGACTTCCCCGTCCAGACTGATGCAGCGCGCGGGTTTGCAGTTGGTCCCCAGCATTGCGACGCGGCTGGGGGTGATCTGTTCGACGAGATCGTCGGGCACCGTCCCTCCGGACGAAGCGCATTCACCCCAGAAGAATGACACGCGAAAGTAGGAACAGCAGGCACCGCAATTCAGACACGGACTGACATCGGACATGGGTATTTATCTAAGGAAGAGTGAGGAGGCCGGAGGGGCTGACAAGGTCGCTATTCTAGGCTTCGCCAGCGGCTTGGATAGGGGGGTGAACAGGTATTTTTCAGCGGCTGGACGTGCGGTCGATTCCGGCGCTTGGGGCCCGTGGACGTTGGGCCTCGACTGTCTGATAGGGGGAGTCTTGCGGCGTGAGTTCGCCATGGACAGGTATCAGCCTTACGAATAATTACAGACAGTCCTGGCGCGCCTGTCTAGATTGCAGATTCCGGGGAAACGACGCCCCCATAACAATAAAAGAGACGGACCCATGCAGAACTCGACCCAAGCGGCGAATGCCTGGCGCATTCTGTTCCTGCTGTTCCTGGCCAACCTGTTCAACTTCTTCGATCGCACCATTCCCGCCATCATCATCGAGCCGATCCGCATGGAATGGCATCTCAGCGACTTTCAGCTGGGGATCATCGGCACCGCCTTCACCATTGTCTACGCGATCGCCGGCCTGCCCCTGGGGCGGATGGCCGATACCGGGTCGCGCAGCAAGTTGATGGGCTGGGGGCTGGCGGCGTGGAGCGGGTTGACCGCCGTCAATGGCATGGTCGGCAGTTTCTGGAGCTTCCTGATCGTGCGCATGGGCATCGGCATCGGTGAAGCCAGCTATGCACCAGCGGCCAATTCATTGATCGGGGATCTGTTTCCGGCGCATCGTCGGGCCCGGGCCATGGGGATTTTCATGCTCGGCCTGCCGCTGGGGCTGTTGCTGGCGTTCTTCACCATCGGTGCGATGGTCAAGGCGTTCGACAGCTGGCGTGCGCCGTTCTTCATCGCCGCCGTGCCGGGGCTGATCCTTGCGGTCTTCATGTTCTACATCAAGGAACCCAAGCGCGGTGCCGCCGAAAGCGTGCAGGTGTCCCAGGAGAAGGTCGATCGGCCGATCCGCCGGGTCCTGGCGGTGCCGACCTTCCTGTGGCTGGTGCTGGCCGGGTTGTGCTTCAACTTCGCGACCTACGCCTGCAATTCGTTCATGGTGCCGATGCTGCAGCGTTATTTCCTCATGCCGCTGCAGGAAGCAGCGGTCGCGACCGGGATCATCGTCGGCGTGACCGGTCTGGTGGGCCTGACCCTGGGTGGCTGGGTAGCGGACAAGATTCACCAGCGTGTGGCCAATGGTCGACTGCTGTTCGCCGCCTTCAGCCTGATCATTTCCACCGTGTGCACCGCCTGGGCGCTGCATTCGGGGCGGATCGAGATCGGCGTGTTCGTCGCGGTGTTCAGTGTGGGCTGGCTGTTTGCGTACAACTTCTACACCTGCGTTTACACGGCGATTCAGGACGTGGTCGAACCGCGCCTGCGGGCGACGGCCATGGCGCTGTTCTTCGCCGGTCTGTATCTGCTGGGTGGCGGCCTGGGTCCGGTGGTGGTGGGGGCCTTGTCCGATCACTTCGCGCACACCGCCATGCTCTCGGCGGGAGCCGAGCAAATGACCGAAGCGTTCAAGGCCGTCGGCCTGCATGACGCGATGTACCTGATCCCGGTGGCGCTGTTTTTCACCATGGTGTTTCTGGTGCTGGCTTCGCGCTGTTTTGTGCGCGATGCCAAGCGGATGAAGGATGGGTTGGGGGTGGCTGCGGCGCAGGTTGAGGGTGTGCCGGCGTAAAAGCAGTTTCGCGTCCCACGGTAGGAGCTGCCGAAGGCTGCGACTTTAAAAAAGAAGGCCCGCATTGCGCGGGCCTTCTTCATTACGGGGGGAGGGGGAATTAACCCGCCACCAGCACCCGAATCGCTTCCAGTCGCAGTGCCGCCTTGTCGAGCATGGCCAGGCCTTGCTCGCGCTGTTTGCGCAAGGCAACCAGCTCGCTGTCACGAACCGTCGGGTTGACCGCTTGCAGCGCGGTCAGACGCGCCAGTTCTTCATCGGTGTCTGCTGCCAGGCGACGCTGAGCTTCGGCCACGCGCTCGGCGTGACGCGGGTAGATCTTGTCTTCACCGGCGTTGATCCGTGGCGTCAGCTGGTCGCGCTGGGCCTGGATGAATTTGTTGGCGCTGGCGCGTGGGACGCTTTCGAGTTGATCGTTGAGGGTCTCGAAGGCAACCCGGGCCGACAGGTCATTGCCGTTGGCGTCGAGCAGGCAGCGCAGGGCGGCCGGCGGCAGATAACGGCCCAGTTGCAGCGAGCGCGGGGCGACCACTTCGCTGACGTAAAGCAGCTCCAGCAACACGGTGCCTGGTTTGAGCGCCTTGTTCTTGATCAGCGCCACCGCGGTGTTGCCCATGGAGCCGGACAGCACCAGATCCATGCCGCCCTGCACCATCGGGTGTTCCCAGGTGATGAACTGCATGTCTTCGCGCGACAGCGCCTGGTTGCGGTCGTAAGTGATGGTCACGCCTTCGTCGTCACCCAGCGGGAAGCTGGCGTCGAGCATTTTTTCGCTCGGCTTGAGGATCAGGGCGTTTTCCGAATGGTCTTCGCTGTCGATGCCGAACGCGTCGAACAGGGTTTCCATGTAAATCGGCAGGGCGAACTGGTCGTCCTGCTCCAGGATCGCTTCCACCAGCGCTTCACCTTCGCCAGCGCCACCGGAGTTGAGCTCCAGCAGACGGTCACGGCCGGTGTGCAATTCAGCTTCCAGACGCTCGCGCTCAGTGCGCGCTTCGTCGATCAGCGCTTGCCATTGACCGTCGTCAGCCTCTTCCAGCAGCGGCAGCAGGCGCGGGCCGAACTGATGTTGCAGGGCGTTGCCGGTCGGGCAGGTGTTGAGGAAGGCATTCAGCGCTTCGTGGTACCACTGGAACAGACGCTCTTGCGGGCTGGTTTCCAGATATGGCACGTGCAGTTCGATGGTGTGCTTCTGGCCGATCCGGTCCAGACGACCGATACGTTGTTCCAGCAGGTCCGGGTGGGACGGCAGGTCGAACAGTACCAGGTGATGGGAGAACTGGAAGTTGCGGCCTTCACTGCCGATTTCCGAGCAGATCAGCACTTGCGCGCCGAATTCTTCGTCGGCGAAGTAGGCGGCGGCGCGGTCACGTTCGAGGATGTTCATACCCTCGTGGAACACCGTAGCCGGGATGCCGGAACGAACGCGCAGGGCGTCTTCCAGGTCCATGGCGGTTTCAGCGTGGGCGCAGATCACCAGCACTTTGGTGCGCTTGAGCATTTTCAGCTGGTCGATCAGCCACTCGACGCGCGGGTCGAATTTCCACCAGCGCTCTTCTTCATTGGCGTCCGGCAGGGCTTGGAAGCTGACTTCCGGGTACAGCTCGGCGTGTTCGCCCAGCGGCAGTTCGAGGTATTCGTCCGGGCACGGCAGCGGGTAAGGGTGCAGCTTGCGCTCCGGGAACCCCTGCACGGCGGCGCGGGTGTTGCGGAACAGCACGCGGCCGGTGCCGTGGCGGTCCAGCAGTTCGCGCACCAGGCGCGCGCTGGCTTCGGTGTCCCCATCGTTGACCGCGGCCAGCAAGGCTTCGCCTTCGTTGCCGAGGAAACCGTTGATGGTCTGGTGTGCCTTGGGCGACAGGCGACCCTGTTCGAGCAGCTCCTGAACGGCCTCGGCCACCGGGCGATAGTTTTCGCTCTCGGCGCGGAAGGCGTTCAGATCGTGGAAACGGTTCGGATCGAGCAGGCGCAGGCGGGCGAAGTGGCTGTCCTGGCCCAGTTGTTCCGGGGTGGCGGTCAACAGCAGCACGCCGGGAATGGTTTCGGCCAGTTGTTCGACCAGCGTGTATTCAGGGCTGGCCTGGTCTTCGTGCCACACCAGGTGGTGGGCTTCGTCGACCACCAGCAAGTCCCAGCCGGCGGCGAACAGTGCGTCCTGGGCCTTCTCGTCGTCCACCAGCCACTCGAGGGCGACCAGCGCCAGTTGAGTGTCTTCGAACGGGTTCGAGGCATCGCTTTCGATGAAGCGTTCTTCGTCGAACAGCGCGACTTGCAGGTTGAAGCGCCGGCGCATCTCCACCAGCCACTGGTGCTGAAGGTTTTCCGGTACCAGGATCAGCACGCGATTGGCGCGGCCCGACAGCAGTTGGCGATGGATCACCAGACCGGCTTCGATGGTTTTACCCAGGCCCACTTCGTCCGCCAGCAGAACCCGCGGCGCGATACGGTCGGCGACTTCCCGGGCGATGTGCAACTGGTGCGCGATCGGTTGCGCACGCACGCCGCCCAGGCCCCACAGCGAGGACTGCAACTGGCGGCTGGTGTGTTCCAGGGTGTGATAACGCAGGGAGAACCAGGCCAGCGGGTCGATCTGCCCGGCGAACAGGCGGTCGCTGGCCAGGCGGAACTGGATGAAGTTCGACAGTTGGGTTTCCGGCAGGGTGACCGGTTCGTTCTGCGCGTTCAGGCCGTGGTAAACCAGCAGGCCGTCCATGTCATCGACTTCGCGAACGGTCAGTTTCCAGCCTTCGAAGTGAGTGATGGTGTCACCCGGCGAGAATCGCACGCGGGTGAGGGGCGCATTCCGTAGCGCGTACTGGCGGGTGTCGCCAGTGGCCGGGTAGAGCACGGTCAACAAGCGGCCGTCCTGTGCCAGAACGGTGCCTAAACCCAACTCCGCTTCGCTGTCACTGATCCAGCGTTGCCCCGGTTGATACTGCTGCGCCATGCTGCCTGACTCCCACCTTGAAAAAGCGGGCTATGTTAACGGAATCAGGTCTCCAAGACCAAAGGAATACCTGTGCTGTAAGCGGTGGTCTTTGATCGCCAAGACCTCAAAAGATCCTAGACGTTGACGCCCCGAACAGTGCCAAATGGCTCACAGTTTGCGACCGATGGCTCAAGTCGCCTCCACCGCAGCCGACATCCTGACTGACAGGAGACTAAAAATTATGCTGCCACCGATGCTCCCCTTGAGTGCCGTGCCGGTCACTTCCCAGCACGACCCGATTCGCCCGCGCCCGGACATCGCACCTGTGGTGCCGATGCAGGAGAGTTCCACCGACAGCACCATCGACTTGAAAAACCGCGATCCTGAGGAAGCCGTGCTGCTATTGCGCGAGGAGCAGCGCAAAAAGCAGGAACGCGAGCGTCGTCGCCGCGAGGCCGATGAGGATCCCGAGGCCCACCTGGCGATTCCCGGCACCGAACTCAACGCCGACAACACCGTGCCGGTCGCGCCGTTGATGGAAGATCAGCCGCGCCAGGGGTTGTGGGTCGATATCGAGATTTGAGCTTGCGTCTGGTCAGCGCCGCCATCAGGCCGCATTATTGGGTCAATTCTGCCCGTTTGACGCGGCACCGGAACTTCATTCAAGCGATGCACCCAACGCCATGAGCCAAGACGACAAGCTGATCGACCTCAATGCCGAACGCGCCAAGCGTGTCCATGACCTCAACGAAAAGCGCCTGAACGAAGTGCGCCAGGCGTTCGAGCAGGCCATGCCTCTGGGCACGGCGAAGAAAAAGTCGAAGAGCAAGTCCAAGAGCAAGCCGAAAAAGCGTTGATCCCTCCCTGCATCGATTGATGCAGGTCAGTTTTTCCCTTCTTTATGCCCGATCCCGGGCAACATTGATCCCGGTCAATATTTCCTCCTGCGCGATTGGTTAACTTATCTCCATCGCAACAAGGCAACCGCAGGAGACGCGTCATGTTTTTCGACAACGTGGTGATCGCCGGAGTGCTGACCGTCAGCCTCATGCTGATGTTTTTTGCAGGATTTGGATTTTTTATCTGGAAGGATTCGCACAAGCGGAAGAAACCGTAGTTCTTTCTGGATGTAATGAGCACGCAAGGCATTTTGGGCAACTTCGGTTGCCCTTTTTTTTGCGCGTTTGTTTTTGGTTGATGTTGTTTTTTGGGGGGGGGCGAGTTGATTTCGGTTAAGACGCAATTCCTGTGGGAGCGAGCCTGCTCGCGATTGGGTTTATTGTGTACATATCCGTTGCTGCGGTAACGGCTACTTATGGTTCCGCTCTTACAGCGGGTCACTTTGAAGAGCGCAAAGTAACCAAACGCTCGTGCCCCTGACGTTCGGTGCCTCGCTGTGGCTCGGCATGCCCTCGTTCCGGTCCTGCTCCGTGGGCCCGCCGCCATCGGCCATCCATGGCCGGGGGCGGC
>NZ_JBSVXG010000092.1:0-22228 GCF_054070595.1 Pseudomonas sp. SDO55104_S430
TACAGGTTTACCACCGACCTGTAGGAGCGAGGCTTGCCCGCGAAGGCATTCTGAAAATCACCCCAAATTCTGTTCGGTCAACCGCTGCACCACCAACCGCCGATAATGCGACGGCGTCATGCCCTTGAGCTGCTGGAAGCGCCGGTTGAAGTTGGAGATGTTGTTGAATCCCGACTCGAAGCACACATCCGTCACCGGTTTGTCGCCATCGGCCAGCAGCTCGCAGGACTTGCTGATGCGCAGGCGATTGACGAACTCGATGAAGTTGCGCCCTGTGGCCTGCTTGAACACCCGGCTGAAATAGGTCGGCTTCATGCCCAGGTGCTCGGCCACTTCCTCCAGCGTCAGGTCCCGGGCGTAGTGGGCGAAGATGTAGTCCACCGCACGGTTGGTGCGGTCGATGTTGTGCTCGTCCGCGAGCTGCGAGGTGGTCGCGCCGGACAGCAGTTGGTAGTCGTCACAGGCCGCCAGCAACTCCAGCAGAATGAAAAAGTGCCCCAGGCGAGTCACGCCAGTGGTCTCGGCGATGCGTTGCATCAGGTCCATGGCCTGGCGGATGGTGGCCTTGCAGCGAAACTCGATGCCGTATTGCGCACGCTCCAGCAACGGCGCCAGGGTCTTGAGTTCGGCGAACACCTGATAGCCGCTGTCGAACAGCTCATCGGTGAAGTTGACCAGCATGTCGCGCTTTTCCACCACCTCGTCCTCGGCCACCTGGCTGATCCAGTTATGGGGCAGGTTGGGGCCGGTGAGGAACAGGGTCTCGGGGTAGAAGTTGCCGATGTAGTCGCCGATGAACACCTTGCCGGAACTGGCGACGATCAGGTGCAGCTCGTATTCCTTGTGGAAATGCCAGCGCACCAGCGGGCAGGGGAAGCCGTGCTGGCGATAGATGATGGACAGGCCGTTGTGGTCGTCCATCAACTCGTAGGAAGGGTCGGTGATGCGTGCGGGTCGGTTCATGTCCGGGTGCTTTTTATTGTTATCGCTCGTTGATCGTACCGGTCAGGCGTCTTCCTTGAACCGGTTCTTCGCCTCGATCCACTGTGCCATATATTGCGTGCTCTTGTGCTGATGGTGGCGCAGCATGCTGCCGGTGAAGTTGTCGCGCCGGATCGCCGGCAGATCTTGCAGGCATTGTTCGATACGGTCGACCAGCGCTGGGCCATGAACGCTTTGCCGGTAACGCTCGGCCAACAGCGCGAGTCCATCGGCCTGGGCTTGCAGCCAGCGATCCTTGTCCTGATGCAGTTGCACGGCCTGCTCGGCGAATTCCCGGGCGCTGCGGGTGATCGCTCCCGGCCACGGCTCGTCGCCATGCATCGCCTCGGCGCCGATCGGTGTCGTGACATTGGGCGTGCCGCAGAGCATCGCGTCGACAATCTTGCCCTTGACCCCCGCGCCAAAACGCAGCGGCGCCATGCACACCCGTGCCGCCGACATGACTTGCAGCGCGTCTTCGGCCCAGTTCATCACGTGAAAACCCTGCGCCGGGTTGTGCAGCGCGGTGGCCTTGGGCGGGGTATAGGCGCCGTAGATGTGCAATTGAGCCCCGGGGAGCTTTTCGCGGATCAGCGGCCAGATTGCGGTTTTGAGCCACAGCACCGCATCCCAGTTCGGCGCATGGCGGAAATTGCCGATGTGCAGGAAGTGCGCGCGGTCCTCGAAAGGTGCCGGAGGATCTTTCGGCAGATCGACCATTAGCGGGCACCAGTGCAGCAGGTCGCGCGGAACCTTGAACTGCTCGACCAGCAGATCGATTTCCACTTCGGAAATCATCAGGTTCAGGTCGCATCGGTAGATCGACGCGATTTCCCGCTGGGCCAGATCGGTGTCGGCCATGAACTCGAACTCTTCGCGCAGCGCCGGAGCGAACAGCTCGCTGAAGTCGTTGGCGTCGTCACTGGCCTTGAGGCGCTGCTTGAGCCGCTGGTGCCGGGCATCACGCAGGCTTTGCAGGTCCGAGCTCTCGAGTACCCGCAGAGCATTGGGGCAGTGTTTTTCCACGCGCCAGCCGAATTGCTCTTCCATCATGAAGCGATCGAACAGCACCACGTCCGGCGCCAGTTCGCTGATGAACGTGTCGAAACTGCTGTCGTTCAGCTCGATCGGCACTTCTTCGATGCCCAGCGCGCCGAGGTCCGCACGGTGTTCGCCGGAGCGGGCGGGGCTGCTGAAGGTAACGGTCCAACCCCGGTCCAGGAAGGATTCAAGGATCTGCATCATGTGCCCGCCGGCCGCGGAAGAGCGGGGCTCGGGCCAGACGTAGCCGATGACCAGGACGTGGGTTGGGCGGGGGTGGGTCATGAAGGGGTGGTTCCTTGAAGCTGAAAAGGCAGACGGTTAACAGATGGACCAGGCAATGAGTAACCTGTGGCGAGGGGGCTTGCCCCCGTTCGGCTGCGAAGCAGTCGCAAAACCTGAGTGCTCGGTTTTTCTGGAAAAATGCCGGGGCCGCTTCGCGCCCCAACGGGGGCAAGCCCCCTCGCCACAAAAGCTCTTCACCACAAAAGTAGGGTCGCTACAGAGTTCAGTAACACTCAGGCGTTATCGAGTATCCCCCTGACCTTATCCCGCAACTGATCGATCGAAAACGGCTTCCCGATCAAAAACATCCCCTGCGGTACATCGATACTCTCGGCATACCCACTGGCAAACAGGATCGGCAAGGTCGGCCGCAACGAACGTGCCTCGTTGGCCAGCTCCCGCCCATCCATGATCGGCAGGCCGACATCGGTCATCATCAGGTCGATGTGCTGGTTGACGTCCTTGAGAATCTGCAGAGCCTGCTCACTGCCGTCGGCCTCCAGCACATTGAACTCCAGTTCATCGAGCACATCGACGATCAACATGCGCACGATGGAATCGTCTTCGACGACCAGAATGGTGGAGGGATTGGCAGGCATAGTGAGCTTTCTCGAAAAAGAGTGGGCGGTCGTCGGTCGATCGAAATCGCCGACCCTATTGCATGAGTAAGTGGCGACTCCCGACAAGTTCCCGACGCGCTATAAAAAGAATAGTGCAAAGGATACCTGCTCCCATGCCGCTAGAGCAGATGAATGTAGGACTTTGCCCATAAGCCTGTGAGAAAAATGGATCCATTTGCCCGTTTTGGGGCAAACTCCGTGTTTTTCACCCGTTCAACAAGGCCTGACTATGACCACCGTGTCCTCGGTTGATGAGCAGCGTTTCCGCAAGATCCTGAGCCGCAATATCAGCCTGCCCCTGGGTGTGGGCGCTATCAGCGCAGTTTTCTTCGTGTCGCTGATCACCTACCTGTTGTCGACGATCCAGTGGGTCGAGCACACCGACCGGGTGATCAATAACGCCAATGAGGCGGTCAAACTCACGGTGGATCTGGAAACCGGAATGCGCGGTTTTCTGCTCAGCGGCGATGAAAAGTTTCTCGAACCCTATGAAACGGCCAAGCCACGCATCGAGGTTGTACTCAACACCTTGCTTGAGTTGACCGCCGACAACACCGCCCAGACCGATCGCCTGCATCGCTTGCAGTCGTTGCAAAAGGAATGGGCGGACTATGCGCAGTCCATGATCGACTTGCAGAAAACCAGCGGCGACTACCGCAGCGCAGTGCGCACCGGTAAAGGCAAGCGCCTGACCGACGAGGTACGCAAGCAGTTCGAAGATGTGATCGACATGGAGCAACAGTTGCGCGCCTCGCGTAACGAAGAAGTACGCCGCACCACGGTCTGGAGCATTGCCCTCTATCTGGTGTTCATCGCCGCGATCAGCGGCCTGCTGGCCTACATAGGCCGCCGCGACCTGATCAATTTGTCGCAAGAGTACGGCGCGAACCTGGCCAAACAACAAGTCAGCGCCAATCGCCTGGAACGTCAGGCCTGGCTGCGCACCGGTCAGACTGAACTGTCCGCCCAAGTCCTGGGCCAACTGTCGCTGAACCTGCTGGGGCGCAATATTTTGCAATTCTGCGCCCATTATCTGGGCAGCGCGGTGGCGGCGATCTATGTCCGCGAGGAACACGGCGGCCTGCGACGGGTGGCGTCCTACGGTTTTTCCCGCGAGCAGGAAGCCCTGGATCAGCAGATATACGCCGACGAAGGTATTGTCGGTCAGGTCGCGCAACAGGCCCGTTTGATTCGCCTGGACAGCGTGCCGGGCGATTACTTCAAGGTCAGCTCCGGTCTTGGCGAAGGCCTGCCGTGCAGCGTGGTGGTGGTACCGACCAGCGACGATGATCGGGTCAACGGCGTCATCGAACTGGGTTTCCTGCGTCCGCTGGATGATCGCGATATCGAGTTGCTGGAACTGATCGCCGGCAGCATCGGCACGTCCATCGAGGCCGCGCGCTACCGCCAGCGCTTGCAGGAAGTCCTGGCCGAAACCCAGCAGCTCAACGAAGAGCTGCAGGTGCAGCAGGAAGAACTGAAAACCGCCAACGAAGAGCTCGAAGAACAGTCGCGGATTCTCAAGGAGTCCCAGGCGCATCTGGAAACCCAGCAGGTCGAACTGGAACAGACCAACGAACAACTGGCCGAACAGGCCGAAGTCCTGGCCGAGCAGCGCGATGCCATGGACCTGAAAAACACCGAGCTGAACCAGGCCCAGGCCCAGCTCGAAGAGCGCGCCGAAGAGTTGCAGCGCTCAAGCAAGTACAAGTCCGAATTCCTCGCCAATATGTCCCACGAGCTGCGTACGCCTCTGAACAGCTCGCTGATCCTGGCCAAATTGCTTGCGGAAAACCCTCAGGGCAACCTCAGCAGCGAACAGGTCACCTTCGCCGAATCGATCTATTCGGCCGGCAACGATCTGCTGAACCTGATCAACGATATCCTCGACATTTCCAAGGTCGAGGCCGGCAAGCTGGAAATCCGCCCGGAAAGCACCAGCGTCGCGCGCCTTGTGGACGGCTTGCGCGGCATGTTCCAGCCACTGGCGGCGGACAAGCAGTTGCAGTTCACCGTCGAGCTGCAGGAGGGTTCGCCGGCGACGATCTTCACCGATCGCCAGCGCCTGGAGCAGGTGATCAAGAACCTGTTGTCCAACGCGGTGAAGTTCACCGAGAAGGGCAGCGTCAGCCTGAGCGTTGGCAGCGCGCCGAATCAGGGCATTGCCTTCATCGTCCGCGATTCCGGGATCGGCATTGCCGACGAGCAGCAAGAAAGCATTTTCGAAGCGTTCCGCCAGGCCGACGGCACCACCAATCGCCGTTATGGCGGCACCGGGCTGGGGCTGTCGATTTCCCGTGATCTGGCGGCGTTACTCGGCGGTTCAATCAGCGTGTCCAGCGCGCCAGGGCAGGGCAGCGTGTTCACATTGGTAGTGCCGCAACAATACGTTGAGCCGGATGACGTCGACTTCGAACCGATCCACCTGCCGCTGAAGACGCCGGCACCCAGCGCGACCTTTACGCCGGTGCAGCCATCGACCGCCGATGTCGAAATTGCGCGGTTCAACGACGACCGCGCCAAGGCGCCTTTCAACACCCGTTGCATCCTGGTGGTGGAAGACGAACCGAACTTCGCCCACATCCTTTATGACCTGGCCCATGAATTGGGTTATCAGTGCCTGGTGGCCCACGGCGCCGACGAAGGCTACGACCTCGCCCGGCAGTTCATCCCCGATGCGATCCTGCTGGACATGCGCCTGCCCGACCATTCCGGCCTGACCGTGCTGCAGCGTCTGAAGGAACACGCCGAAACCCGGCACATCCCGGTACACGTGATTTCGGTCGAGGACCGGGTGGAAGCGGCGATGCACATGGGCGCCATCGGTTACGCCCTCAAACCGACCACCCGCGAAGAGCTCAAGGACGTGTTCGTGCGCCTGGAAGCCAAGTTGACCCAGAAGGTCAAGCGCGTGCTGCTGGTGGAAGACGATGACTTGCAACGCGACAGCATTTCCCGGCTGATCGGCGACGAAGACATCGAGATCACCGCCGTCGGCTTCGCCCAGGAGGCGCTTGACCTGCTGCGGACCACGAGCTTCGACTGCATGATCATCGACCTCAAACTGCCGGACATGCTCGGCGGCGACCTGCTCAAGCGCATGTCCACCGAGGACATCTGTTCGTTCCCGCCGGTCATCGTCTATACAGGACGCAACCTGACCCGGGACGAAGAGGCGGAACTGCGCAAGTATTCACGTTCGATCATCATCAAGGGCGCGCGCTCGCCGGAGCGGCTGCTGGATGAGGTCACACTTTTTCTGCACAAAGTCGAATCCCGGCTGTCCCATGAACGACAGAAGATGCTCAAGACCGCCCGCAGCCGCGACAAGGTGTTCGAGGGACGCAAGGTGCTGCTGGTGGACGACGATGTGCGCAACATCTTTGCCCTGACCAGCGCGCTGGAGCAGAAGGGGGCGGTCGTGATCATCGGCCGTAACGGTCGCGAGGCGATCGAACGTTTGAAGGAAGCCGAGGACATAGATCTGGTGCTGATGGACGTGATGATGCCGGAGATGGATGGCTATGAAGCCACCATGGAAATCCGCAAGGAAGCGCGCTGGCGCAAGCTGCCGATCATTGCGGTGACGGCAAAGGCCATGAAGGACGATCAGGAGCGCTGCCTGCAGGCCGGCGCCAACGATTACCTGGCCAAGCCGATCGACCTGGACCGGCTGTTTTCGCTGATTCGAGTATGGCTGCCGAAAATGGAACGAATCTAATTGGAAAGAAACACCGAGATCGAACTGCGCTTGCTGATCGAGGCGATCTACCTCAAGTACAGCTATGACTTTCGCGATTACTCCGGGGCGTCGATCAAGCGCCGGGTGACCCACGCGCTGAGCCAGTTCGAATGCAATACCATTTCGGCGCTTCAGGAGAAGGTCCTGCACGACCCGGCGGCGTTCATGCAGTTGCTGCAACTGCTGACGATTCCGGTCAGCGAGATGTTCCGCGATCCGTCCCACTACCTGGCGATACGCAACGAAGTGGTGCCGCTGCTCAGGACCTATCCGTCGATCAAGGTCTGGGTGGCCGGCTGCAGCACCGGCGAAGAGGTCTACTCGTTGGCCATCCTGCTGCGCGAAGAGGGCTTGCTGGAGCGCACCATCATCTACGCCACGGACATCAATCCGCGCTCGTTGGAGAAAGCCAAGCAGGGGATTTTCTCGATGGAGAACGTCCGGGCCTACACTGCTAATTACCAGCAGGCAGGCGGCCAGCGTTCGTTCGCCGATTACTACACGGCGGCCTACGGCTACGCGATCTTCGACAAGTCGCTGTGCGAGAACGTAACGTTTGCCGACCACAGCCTGGCGACGGATAGCGTATTCTCCGAAACTCAATTAATTTCATGTCGTAACGTATTGATTTACTTCAATAAAAACCTTCAGGATCGAGCGTTCGGATTGTTTCACGAGTCCCTGTGCTACCGCGGTTTCCTGGTGTTGGGCAGCAAGGAAACCCCGGACTTTTCGGCCTTCGGCAATCAGTTCGAACCCTTGGTTAAACATGAACGGATCTACCGCAAATCATGAACGGTGCAACGGGTTTACCGTCAATCGAAGCCATCGTGATCGGCGCGTCCGCCGGGGGCGTGGAGGCGCTGCTGAGCATCCTCGGCGAACTGCGTCAGGGATTCGGGTTACCGATCATCGTGGTGCTGCACCTGCCCCATGAGCGCCGCAGCCAATTGACCGAAGTCTTCGCCCGGCGGGTTGCGCTGCCGGTGCAGGAAGCCGCGGACAAAACCGTGATCGAAGCCGGCACCCTGTATTTCGCCGCGCCCGGTTATCACCTGTCGGTGGAACTGGACCGCAGCTTTTCCCTGAGCCTGGAGGAGCGAGTGCACTATTCCCGACCGGCCATCGATTATCTGTTCGAATCGGCTGCCGACGCCTATGGGCCGGCCCTGGCCGCTGTTCTGCTGACCGGTGCCAATCGCGATGGCGCCCATGGCCTGGCGCAGGTCAAGCGCCATGGCGGACTGACCATCGTCCAGGACCCCAATGAGGCCCAGGTCGCGACCATGCCCCAGGCGGCGCTGGACATTCATCAGCCTGATCACATTCTCCCCATCCGCGGCATCGGCCGTCTGCTTGTTGAGCTGGAACGAATCGCATGTTGAGTAATATCCAGGCCAAACTGCTGATCGTCGACGATCTGCCGGAAAATCTGTTGGCCCTCGAAGCGCTGATCAAGCGCGAAGACCGCATCGTCTACAAGGCGCAATCGGCGGACGAAGCCTTGTCGCTGCTGCTGCAACACGACTTCGCCCTGGCCATTCTCGATGTGCAGATGCCCGGCATGAACGGCTTCGAGCTGGCCGAGTTGATGCGCGGCACGGAAAAGACCCGCAGCATTCCGATCGTGTTCGTCAGCGCTGCCGGGCGCGAGCTGAACTATGCGTTCAAGGGTTATGAAAGCGGCGCCGTGGACTTCCTGCACAAGCCGCTGGACATCCATGCGGTCAAGAGCAAGGTCAACGTGTTCGTCGAGTTGTACCGCCAGAGCAAGGCCATGCAGCAACAGGTCGAAGCGCTGGAGCATAGCCGCCGCGAGCAGGAAACGCTGCTGGGGCAATTGCAAAGTACGCAGTTGGAGCTGCAGCAGGCCGTGCGCACCCGCGATGACTTCATGTCGATCGTCGCCCACGAAGTGCGCACGCCGCTCAATGGCCTGATTCTCGAAACCCAGCTGCGCAAGATGCACCTGGCCCGGGATAACGCCGCGGCGTTCACCCTCGACAAGATGCGCGCCATGGTCGACCGCGATGAGCGGCAGATCAAAAGCCTGATCCGGCTGATCGAAGACATGCTCGATGTGTCGCGCATTCGCACCGGCAAGCTGTCGATCCGCCCGAATTGTTTCGATTTGACGGTGCTCGTACGTGCGCTGTTACAAAATTTCGGCCCGCAGATCGAGGCCGCTGAAGCCTCGGTTTCCCTGGAGGCCAGCGAGCCGGTGGTCGGCAACTGGGATGAATTTCGCATCGAACAGGTGATTTCCAACCTGCTGACCAACGCCTTGCGCTACGGTGCCAAGAGCCCGATCCAGGTGAAGGTCTACAGTGAGGACGGCGAAGCCCGGGTGGAAGTGCGGGATTTCGGGATCGGCATCAGTGAAGAGAACCAGCAACGGATTTTCCAGCAGTTCGAGCGGGTCACGGCTAAACACGCCGTCGCCGGACTGGGCCTGGGATTGTTTATTTCCGAGCAGATCGTGACCGCCCATGGCGGCACCATTACCGTCGAAAGCCGGATTGGCGAAGGCGCCCTGTTTCGCGTTTGTCTGCCGCTGTAGGAAAACAGCCCGATAAACGCAACCTCTGATCGACCGCAAGGTCGTATCAGCAGCTATTGAACGAACAAAGGCTTCCCATGAGTGAAGATGCACAAGATGTAGTACTCGTCGTCGAAGACGAGCCGGTTATCCTGATGGTGTTGACCGACTATCTGTCGGGGCAGGGGTATCGTGTGCTACAGGCGGAAAACGGCGAACAGGCATTCGAGATCCTCGCCACCAAACCCCATCTGGATATGTTGATCACCGATTACCGCCTGCCCGGCGGCATCTCCGGCGTACAGATCGCCGAACCCGCGGTAAAGCTGCGACCGGACCTGAAGGTGATTTTCATCAGCGGCTACGCCAAGGAAATCCGCGAGACCGGCAGCCCCATTACCCAAAAGGCGCCGATCCTGGAAAAGCCGTTCGACCTGGATGTGTTGCAGGAGATCATGCAGGATTTGTTGTCCTGATTCTCTAAAGCACCTTGTAGGAGCGAGGCTCGCCCGCGAAGAGGCCGGCAGATTCAACATCTTCAGCGCCTGACATACCGCCTTCGCGGGCAAGCCTCGCTCCTACAAATAACTTCGGTTGTTTGGTGGTTTTGCATACACCACAAGACCTGTAGGAGCGAGGCTCGCCCGCGAAGAGGCCGGCAGATTCAACATCTTCATCGCCTGACATACCGCCTTCGCGGGCAAGCCTCGCTCCTACAGATGTTGGTGGGTCAGGCCCTGACCATCTCCCGCACCTTCGCCGTCAACAGGTCGAAGGTGAACGGCTTGGTGATCATCTGCATGCCAGAATCCAGGAACCCGGCGCGCACCGCCGCGTGTTCGGCGTAGCCGGTGATGAACAGCACCTTCAGCAACGGCCGATGTTGCCGGCCGATTTCCGCCAGTTGCCGGCCGTTCATGCCCGGCAGGCCGACGTCGCTGATCATCAGGTCGATCCTTTGTTCCGATTCGAGGATCGGGATTGCACCGTCGGCATCGCCGGCTTCGACGAAGGCATAGCCCAACTCGCTCAGCACCGTGCAAACCAGCACCCTTACCGCCGGATCATCCTCCACGATCAGCACCGTTTCGCCGTGTTGGGCGAACAGCGGATGCGGATTCTCCACGGTCTGCGCCTCGGGCAGTTCGCCGCCGTAGCGGGGCAGATACAGCCTGACCGTGGTGCCTTTCCCCACTTCGCTCTCAATGGCGACATGCCCGCGCGATTGCTTGGTGAAGCCATAAATCATCGATAACCCAAGCCCGGTGCCCTGGCCGATGGGCTTGGTGGTGAAGAACGGATCGAACACCCGATTGATCGTCGCTTGCGGTATGCCGCAACCGTTGTCGCTGACGCTGAGCACCACGTAATCGCCGGGTTCGAGATTCTTGTGAAATTGCGTGAAGTCCGCGTCCAGATACTGGTTGGAGGTTTTCACCACTAGCTTGCCGCCATCGGGCATGGCGTCGCGGGCGTTGATCACCAGATTGAGCAGGGCGCTTTCCAGTTGATTGGGATCTGCTTCGGCCACCCACAAGCGCTCGCTCAATTGCATGTCCAGGTGAATGCTTTCGTCGATGCTGCGCTGCAACAACTCACCCATGGCCACCACCAGGGTGTTCATTTCCACGGGTTGCGAGTCCAGGGACTGCCGCCGGGAAAATGCCAGCAGCCGATGAGTCAGGCCGGCGGCGCGGTTAGCGGAAGTAACGCCCAGATCGATCAGACTTTCCAAATCGTCCAGACGCCCTCGGGCCAGGCGCCGGCGCAGTAACTCGAGGCTGCCGATTATCCCGGTCAGCATGTTGTTGAAGTCGTGGGCGATACCGCCGGTGAGCTGGCCGACCGCTTCCATCTTCTGCGACTGGCGCAGCACCTCTTCGTTATGCCGCAACTGGGCGGTGCGTTCTTCGACCTGTTGCTCCAGGGTTTCCATGGTGTTTTTCAGGCGCAACTCGCTCTGGCTCAAGTCCACCAGGCGATCCCGCGCCTCGTACTGTCGGCGGCGCCCACGCAAGGCGGTGGTCACCAGACTGATCAGGGTAACCGGATGGAAAGGGCGCTCAAGGAACGTAACATTGCCCAGATGCGGGCCAAGACGCGAGGCCGGGCTCTTTTCCGGACCTCCATGATGGGTAAACAGCACGATGGGCAGGTCGGACCAGGCCGGCTGCTGGTCGATCAGTCTGATCAGCGGCTCCAGGTCCTGGCCCAGTAGCGCCTCCAGAGACATCAGCAGCACACCCGCGCCCTGTTCCAACTCGTGGCACAGTTCAAGCAGGCTGCGGCTGATGATCCCATCGAAACCCGCTTCGTTGAGGATCATCAGCGCAATTTGACCGTCGCGACCCATTGGCGCGAGAATGATCGCGCGCTCGGAGGTGGTTTTCTGCGACGTCACGGATGAATATCCTGGAGCAATGGCGCTCCCGACCCCACATAAGTCGGGATGCCCCGCAATACACCCTGGAATGCATCAAGCGGTTTACCGATGGTCATGCCTTGCGCATTGATCTGGTATTCGCGAATGGTCGATTCATGGCTGCCGGTGCGTTTCTTGATGATCGAAATGGCCCGACGTACCTTGCCCAGTGCCTCGAAGTAACGCAGCAGAATTACCGTGTCGGCCAGATAGGTGATGTCCACCGGCGCCTGCATGTCACCGACCAGACCATGTTGGGCGACGGTCATGAAGGTCGCGGCGCCCTTGCGGTTCAGGTACAGCAACAGCTCGTGCATGTGGAGAACCAGGGCGTTTTCCTCGGGCATCGCCGCTTGATAACCGTTGAGGCTGTCGATGACCACCGTCCTGATCTCGTCCTTGTCCACGGCGCGCCGGACCCGGTGGGAAAACTCGCCGGGGGACAGTTCCGCGGCGTCAACCTGCTCGATCAGCAGATTGCCAGTAGCTTGCAGGGCAGCGAGGTCGATGCCCAGGTGGTTCATGCGTTCGAACAGCAGGCCGAGTTCTTCATCGAACACGAACAGCGCGGCTTTTTCACCCCGTGCCACGGCGGACGCGGCGAATATCATTGCGATAAGTGATTTGCCGGTGCCCGCCGGACCGAGAATCAGGGTGCTGGATCCGGTTTCGATACCGCCGCCAAGCAGCGAGTCCATCTCGGCAATGCCGCTGGTCAACTGCTCGCGCAGATAGACGCCACGGTGTTCGGCAGCGACCAGACGCGGGAACACATGAACGCCATCGGCCATGATGGTGAAGTCGTGAAAGCCGCCACGGTATTTCTGTCCACGGTACTTGACCACGCGGATGCGGCGCCGTTCAGCACCGTAGTTGGGCGTCAACTCTTCCAGGCGAATCACCCCGTGGGCCACGCTGTGCACGGTTTTATCCAGGGATTCGGTGGTCAGGTCGTCCAACAGCAGCACCGTCGCGTCGTAACGGACGAAGTAGTGCTTGATCGCGAGAATCTGCCGGCGATAACGCAGGGAGCTCTGCGCCAGCAGGCGGATCTCGGACAGGCTGTCGAGCACCACCCGTGTCGGCTTGACCCGCTCGACCACTTCGAAAATCTGCTTGGTGGCTTCGCCGAGTTCCAGATCCGATGAATACAGCAATGTTTGCTGGTGATCGGTATTGAGCAGGTCCTCCGGGGGCGTCAATTCGAAAATGTGCACGTCTTCGGACAATTCCCAGCCGTGGGATTGCGCACCCTGGCGCAGCTCACGCTCCGTTTCGGACAGAGTGATGTACAACGAGCGTTCGCCGGCGCGGGCGCCGGCCAGTAGAAAATGCAAAGCGACGGTGGTTTTGCCGGTTCCAGGCTCGCCTTCGAGCAGGAACACATGGCCACGGGATAGCCCGCCATCGAGAATGTCGTCCAGGCCTTCAATGCCGGTGGCGGCTTTTGCGCTGATCAACTCGTTGGATGTAGACAAGAAATGCCCTCTCAGTAACCAGGGAAACGAGGCAGCCTGATTGGACTGCCTGTTTGTCTTGACCGTTGGTCGTCGTGAGCGTTCAACATTTTTTACTGTAGGAGCAAGCTCGCTCCTACAGGGACGGGTTACAGGCCTTGCTGGAGGGCAGGATCATCCGGATTCATCTGCTCCAGCTGCGCCAGCAATATCTGCACATTCTGCAACTGCCCGCTTTCCTTCCAGTAGTTGATCAGCAACACCCGCGCTCGGCGATCGTTGGGATGACGCTGGACGATTTCCTGCAACTGCTTCTGCGCCGCCTCCAGCTCCTGTTCATCGTGCAGCGTGGTTGCCAGGTCATAGCGGTAATCCTTGTTATTCGGCTCAAGCTCAACGGCCTTGGACAAGCCTAGCAGGGCAAATTCGCTTTGATCGTGATGCAGCAGCCACATGCCCAAGGCATGTTGCAAATAGGCGGAATCGGGCTGCGCCTTGAGCTGTCTGGCCAGCAATTCACGGGCTGCTTCGCTCTGGCCCTGGCGGTCCAGTACGTCGATCTGCATCACCAGTGCGGGCAGGTTGTCCGGCGCCAGTTGCAAGGTCTTGTCCAGTTCCTGCTGCGCCTGCTTGAGTTCGGCGTTGTGCAAATACAGGCGCGCCAGCTGGTAGTGGTTCTCGGCACTCTGCGGAGCGTTCTTGAGCACCTGCTGCCAGGCATCGATGGCCTGTTCCAACGGGCCGAAATACAGACCGAGATCATCCGGCGACAGCCCCAGCAACGCATTGACCGCCGCCAGCCGCACATCCTGATCGCTGTCATCGAGCAACGGCCCGAGCAACAGGCTGCGCTGTCCGCTGGGCACCAGGCCGCTGATGCTCTTGATCGCTGCTATTCGCACTTCGGGCGCTTCGTGCTGCAAATCCGCATCCGCCAGCTTCAGCGCCACGGAGCTTGGGTAATTGGGCAGTTCGGCATGCAGCCACACCCGGCGCTTGGGCGAAATGTCCGGACGCCCCAATTGCTGATAAAGCACCCGCGCAGCTCCTGGCTGACCGTTGCGGGCTGCCGTCAACGCTTCGCTGAAACCACGCTTGATCGCCTCGGGCACCACCGGCGTCGTGCTGCGCAGGAAAAACCACGCAAGGCCGATGACGAGCAGGGCGCAGAGGCTGATAAGCAGTAAACGGCGAGACTTGGGCATGCAAAATCCGTGGCATGGGCGGCGGAAAAAGGTTGTCAGCTTTTATCAGACTGCGGCTGGAGTCAAACCTTCGCAGGTTTTGTGTCGGATACGAATTGTCATGAAGGGGTGGAATAGGCGGTTTTTGGAAGATGTTTTTGGAGGCGATCACCATGCTTAAGCGCTGAATCAGCAGATATGGAAAGTCACTCAGTGCATCCCCTTCGCAACACAACTGCCAGCGCCACCTCACCGTTGCTCATGGCTGCCAATGGTCCAATCGAATCCTCCTCAATCTCCAGAGCATTGCTGCGAGCGAGCAATAATGGCGCCTGCACTCTGGAAAGTCTCATCGCAGGGATGACTGCAAAGACAACAGACATTCCTCCTCCAGTACTGGCACGCGATTCGTTCAAGGCAAGGGAAGGAGGATTCCTGGATCAGAAGGAGGTCGATGAAAGGTGGTCTGAACTCCTCGCGAAATTAAGGACGAGGACAGTGTCCGAAGCGGAAGTTCTGGATGTTCTGAAAAGCGGAATTCTGCAAAGCAAAACGGGAAAAATAATCGCAGGGCTATTTGCGCAGGCAATGCCCGATTCGATCCAGCCAGTTGGGCCATTGAGCAGCGCGCGCCTGGAAGAAATCGCGGACGTCGTTTGCCATTTGGCTCCGGAAAAATGGTTAAGCGCGTTGGGAGAAAACGACATATTTCCCAGTGGGCTGCAAAAAGTGGACAGCGTAATCGGGTTCATCCAGTCGCAGCTGGATCGATCCAGAGCCGAGCGGGACGAACGAATTTCCAACCGAGAGCTGGTTTCCGATGGCGAATGGGACACGCTGAAAAAGCTCAGGGAGCAAGGCGAACAATATATCGGCAAGGATGAAGTCGCACTCCATAAAGCCAGGCTTGCGCTGCAGCCGGATGATGAGCTGGACTTTCGGCCTTCACCGGAGGAAGCACACGCTCGACTCGACGCATTTGCCAGCCGTCTGATTGCTCGCCGTCTTGAACCTGATAATCCGAAGCGAATTCGCTGGACGCAGCGCTATGAAGCGCAGGTGAAGGAACTGCGAGACCAATTGAAACCCGATGCGAGTTCCGAAAAAGGCGGCTGGCTGCACGGCCCGAGTTGGCTGGAAGGCTTGAGAGGGCGCCCGAACGCCTCGCCTTCGCAACCTCAGGCAGAGGAAGTCCAGGAGCCTACGGAGTTGCTGGCAACCCTTCAGGCGTTCGAACGGTATTCGGATTTTTACCTGGACGTCACCACTGGCGATTCGGGCATTCCAGAGGGCTGGTTTGCCAAGGTGTTGTACATCTGCAACGCGCTTCATTCCATCAACGCCCTGACATTGAATAGCAGCCATATCACGACCCGGCCCGGCCCAAGGCCGAGCGGCGATGCCTGGAAGAATGGCGCGGCAGATTTTTTCAAGTCGCCGCTCGGACCTGAAAATGAGCAACCGGCAAACGAAATGGATCCAGCAGCCTTGCTGGAGCAGTTCGCTACGAAAGTGGATGCGCTTCTCGATCAGGTTGCTCGCACTATGCTGCCGTGGGACAGCGCAGAGGCCTACACGGTATTGGAGTTGGCGGATCCGCTTCGGAGTGCTTACAGCCCTACTACAGTGGCGTCACCCGGTTATCTGGCGCAGTTGCAGGTCGAACTGAGTGATTTGCTTGGCCGAGTGAGCGGGACTCTCCTGACTACGGGGGCAGCGGTGCTCACTAAAACCGGGGATCTGATTGAGGCCAATCCAGGGAAAACAGCGGGTCTGTTCGCCCTCTATATGCTGTTGAGTGACATCTGCACATCCTGGCTCCTGCCCGAGCCAGAAGAAGAACTGTTCGATCCTTTGAGCGGGCTTTTCCCGGGCCCTGATCTCGAACCTGATGAAACGGACATTACCGAAATCAACATCATGGAAGGACTTGCAGACCTGTTTCTGGATGTGCCGGAACTGGAAATAGCGGTAACAGACCTTGTCAACAAGTCCGAATACCCCGATCGCGATGACGACCCGCAACTGATCGAGAACATCCAGGCTGTATTACGACAACCGGTACCCGGTAACCCAAATGTCACTTTCCAGGACTGTATCGATGCAGTGGTCGAAAGGGCGGCTGTCGACGCGCACGACGAATGGGAGGATGAGTCCTACAACCCAGCCCAGGCTTATTTGTTGGCGGCTGAAAGCCCTGAAACAGTTCGGAACAGACGCAGCCTGAACAGCGATGATTCGGTTTCTCCCAATAGCAAGACTTCAGAAAGCGGCGCAGCCGTACGTTCCTCCGCGCAGTTGCTGATCCAGGCGGGAATGCAGGCATCGGACGCCAAAATTCGGGTGAAGCAAAACAGAAAACTTGCACCCGGAATAACGGTTCGGCACGTGGCCGACAAGTTTATCGGCGTACTCAACGAAGTCCGAACGGTGTCCAGTCCCGCTTTGTTCATGAATACGCTCATTGAAAAGACGATATCGAGCTCCGACCTGCCGCAAGATATCAAATCAACCATCAGTGCCAAGACGAAGATTGTTGTGGAATTCAATACGCCGAGGCCGGTAGCAAGTCCTGGTAATTATTTTCCAAACAACAATCGCCGTTACAAGGAATACACCCTCGTCGATCTCTTCGCCGGGCAGCACGAGCGGGCAAAACTGCCTCGTGAGGTGACAACCATATTTTGGCCGCCTCGATATACAGAGGGCTTCAAGAAAGCTGTCGCGGATAACGATTTTCCGGAGTTGTTCAAGGAGAACGCCGAGAGGGTAGTTGCAAATCCGCAGGTTGCGCAATTATGGAAGTCCAGTAAAGAAATGGAGTTGAAACAAGCGGTCGATCATTACTTGCGTGGCAGCAACGCTACGGCGTTGGGGAAAAACACCGCCGATGGTTTTCTGAAAGGGCAAGTAAAAGCGCGAGCTTTTTCTTTGGTCAACGGTCCATTGAGTGGGGCCGATCCTGTTTCCAATGCCGTTTACTTGTTTCCCACCCAGGGATCAACTGGCCTGTTTGTTTTCCTTGGCGTTGACAGCAAGGTGATTGAGTGCCCCCCGGATTTATTTGTGAGGGGCGGGCGTTCAATTGAAGAGTTTCCCGAGCTCAGTCAAGCGTTATCCAGAGGAATAACGATGAAAGCATTTCTAGGGAGAGGTGAAGATGATTTCAAATACAGTCAGGGGGCATTCAAGCTGAATGAGCCGCATTGGACTGATTTTTTTCGTTTTCTCTTTCCCGCAATTATCAAATCAGTAAAAACCATCAAGTTGCCTTATTGGCCGGTCATATTCGAAGGGTTTGAGGCGCCTGATTTCGATCTCTTCGACGATCTTTACCGGCGGCAGACCGCAAAGCTGTTATCAGACATCGACACGTTGACTTCGACCGAAACCGAGCGCAATACCGACTTCCTGATCGAACTGCTCAGCGACACGCTGGGGATGCTGTCGATATGCGCCGGCAAGCCGGAAGGCGGCGCGCTTTTGAAGGCGCTGTCCGTGCTGTTCGGCGTGGGTTCGTCTGCGGCGGAATATGCGCGTGGTGAAATGAATGATGACCCCAAGCACTCGGCACAGCATCAGGCCAATGGCTTGCGTGGGGCAGTATTCGAACTGGTAGCGCCATTTGCCGGAAAGCTTCTGGGAAAAGGGATTTCATATGCGCAAAGAAAAGACATTGCCGCTACGGTTCTGGAGCGTTTGAAGGCTTTGGGGCATCTTCCTCCGGAGGTTGTCAAGCATTTACCAAAGTTCGATTTACCAAAGCTGGTAGTGAACGCCAATAAAAAATTGCCGAAATGGATTCCACCCGTATTCAAGGGCAAGGAAGAAATCAACAGAGTGTTGAAAAGCAGATTCAAAGATGATCTCGTTATTAACAAACTGAATAAGCTGCACAAAGGCCACCAGTATGCCCAACGACTGATGGACAGCACGGGTACCACTTACTTTCTGAATGAAAAAGCCGGGTATGTTCGTCAGGGGTTCCTCATGCGTGGCGATATGCGAGCGCCGAAAGAAGTGTTTGCCGAGGGTTTCAAGCTCCGGACGGAAATTACGGATGTCAGGCAAGTGAACGGTATGAATGGCGGCTTCGGCGGTGGAAAGAACGCGCTGGACCCGGATGGCATGGGTATTTCTACCTCCGGCATCTACAAACAAGGCAATGTGGGGGCTCATTTTTATGGTGATGGGCGAGACGGGTATACATACCTGATCGACTACAGAGGCAATGCCGGCTTCAGTCTGTATGAGAACCACAATTTTGCGTCCGCAAAACCCTCCAAAATCGGCTTCAAACCGTTGGAGATCAATATTGGTGAGGACATCCCGGGTTCGCTGATTGTTGGGGCTTACGATAAAACAGGAAAATTCATACCCAACGTCGCGGCATTGAAACGTAGCAAAGCGTACAGCAATCCCGATCCGTTCGCGGTTCCGCTTCCGTTCAAGTGGGCAGTGAAGAGCAAGGAGTTCAATAGCACTTCTTCCGCATAGGGCGTACCCATCGGGCGGCGATTCGACACACAAATCTGCCACCCCTCCACCCAGTGACTAAGCTTGCTGGAAATGTCTCGACGAGCATTTCCATGCAAGCGCTCCTCCCGTATTTCAAGGCGCTCATCCACCCCGGTCGCGGGGTGTTGCTGTTTGCCTTGAGAACCATCACCGCCGGCTTGCTGACCCTGTACCTGGCGTTCCTGTTCGATCTCGACCAGCCCAAGTGGTCGATCATGGCCGTGGTGATAGTCAGTCAGCCCCTGGCCGGCATGGCCCTGGCCCGCAGTTTCGGGCAGATGATCGGCACTACCGTGGGCGCGGCGGTGGCGGTGGTGATCATGGCGATCTTTCCCCAGGCGCCGGTGCCGTTTCTGATCACGCTGTCGCTGTGGCTGGCATTGTGTACCGCCGGCGGCACGCTGTTGCGCTACACCAGTTCCCAGGCGTTCGTGCTCAGTGGCTATACGGCGGTGGTGGTGGGGTTGCTGGCGGTGCCGGATCAGGACGGCACCTTCCTACTGGCGGTAACCCGAGTCACCGAGACCTTGCTGGCTGTGGCCTGCGTCTGTGTGGTGAGCCTTTTGACCGCGCGGCCGGAGGCGGTGGCCAAGGACTACTTCACCCGCATCGATCAAGTGATCAAGCTGCTGGCGACCCATGCCTGCGCGGTGATCCGCACGGAGGAAAGCGAGACCGACTTTCACAATCGGCAGATGCAATTGCTCGGGCAGATCAGCGCGCTGGAAGGGGTGCGCCGGCATTTGTATTACGACGCGCCGCGGTTGCGCAGTGCCGACGATCTGGTGCAATTGCTCGGCAACCAGCTGCTGTTGCTGACCGCACGACTCACCGCGCTGCGCCATCAGCGGGAACTGTTGCTGGCCCGCTGGCAGGGCAAGATTCCCGACGAGATCCAGCAATTGCTCAGTGAAGAACTGGTGTTTCTCGATGAGCTCGCGAAACAGGGCCGTGCACTGTCCGCCGAGCAGCGCCGTCACTTCGCCGCGTTGCAGCAGCGTTTCGACGCCTTGGCCTATCGGGCCGAACAGCTGACCGAACCTTTGAAACCCACCTTGCGCTCGCTGTCCTGGTCATTGCGCTGGGAACAGGCGCGCATGCTGCAGCAGCTGGAAACCATTCTGGAGCTGGCCGACGCGATCCAGAGCGGCCGCAAGGCCAGCAGCATGTATCGCGGCCAGGCCAACCCGCTGCACCTGGATTTCACCCTGGCGGCGATGAATGCCATCCGCGCCTATTGCGCGCTGATGGTGGCGGGTTTCATCTGGATCGAGACCGGTTGGGATGGCGCTCGGGGCGGGATGATCGTGACCGGGATTTTATGTTCTTTGATGGCGACGTTTCCCAGGCCTTTGATGGCGGCACAGAGCTTCGCCAGAGGAATGTGGATTGCGCTGGTGGCGTCGGCGCTGTTGCAGTTCGCGCTCGTGCCGATGATCAGCGATTTCGAGCTGTTGGCCTTGCTCCTGGCGCCATTGCTGTATGCGGTTGCCGTAGGGCTGTCGAGCCCGCCAACCACCGGCACCGGGATCGGCCTGGGGCTGATCACGCTGTTGATGCTGGGGCCGCAGAACACCGGATTGGGTCAGAACACGGCCATTCAATGGTTTGAGTTCGCCGGTGCTTATATCTGCGCCGTCACCTTGGCGCTGAGCGTGTATGCGCTGATTTTTCCTTTCAGGCCGGTGCTACGCATTCGTCGTTTGCATCAAGAAAACTGCGAGCAGGTTTACGCCTTGCTCAAGTTGCAGCCCACCGATCAGAACCAGTTTGCCTTCGAAAGCCGGATGGTCGATCGCCTGACCGCGATGCTGGGATTATTGCCGGCCATTCAGGACAAAGCGGCACGGGATTTGTTTCAAGTGAGCCTGGGTTGTCTGGCACTGGGTACGGCCTTGAACCAGCTCAGGCAGCAGGCGCAAAACAACGTTCTGCTGAATCCGCAACTGCAAACACGACTGACGGATACCGTTCGCGAAACCGGGCGACTCGTTGCCGGTCGGCCAGGGATTGAGGTCGACCGCGTGCTGGGTGACCTTCACGTCCTCGGCGATGAACTCGATACGCTGCACTCCAGCGTCCATGAGCATTTATGGTCAGTTTTCCGCATGCGCGTGGCGCTGTTGATTGTGGTGTCGTTCCTCGAACGTCACCGTGGCCATTTCGACCCCGCCATCGCACAACAGGAGGTGCCGAGCCTTGCCCATTGATCTGGAACTGGGCGGTGTCTACCTGCCGCCGATTGCCCAGGCGCTGCTGCTGGGTTTGCCGATTTTCCTGGTGCTGGACTGGATCCTGCGGCGCGTTGGCGTGTTGCAGTTCGTCTGGCATGAAGCCTTGTTCGAAGGCGCCTTGTACGCCTGTGTGTGCGCGACGCTGATTCTGCTGATGGGAGCCTGATGCCTTGAAGAAGATCCTTGCCCAATTCACGACACTGGCGGTAGTGGCACTGGCGTTCGTGCTCGGCTGGTTCGCCTGGGAGCACTATACCCGGGCGCCCTGGACACGGGATGCGCGGGTGCGGGCTGATGTGGTGACCCTGTCCGCCGACGTGGCCGGGCGCATCGTCAATCTGGGCGTGCAGGATAACCAGCACGTGGAGAAGGGCCAGCTGCTGCTGGAAATCGACCCCTCGCGTTATGCCCTGGCGGTGGATCACGCCAAGCGTTCGGTTGAGGTGGCCAAGGCTTCGCTGGGGCAGTCGGAGGCCACGATCGTTTCAAGTCAGGCGTTGCTGCGTCAGCGTCAGAGCGAGGAACGCCGGCGCCGGACGCTCAAGGAACGTTCGGCGATTTCCGGGGAGGAGTGGGAGAAGTCCAATACCGAGGTGGCGGTGGCCCAGGCGGATTTGTTGCGCAATCAGGCCAATCTGGGGTTCGCCCAGGCCAACGTGCAACTGGCAATCGCCGCGCTGGCCGAGGCCGAGCACGATCTGGAGCGGACCCGGGTCGAGTCGCCGGTCAGCGGTTACGTGACCAATCTGCTGACTCGCCAGGGTGACTACGCCACGGCCGGTGGACCGTTGGTGGCGCTGGTGGACAGCGATTCGTTTTATGTCAGCGGTTACTTCGAAGAAACCAAGCTGCCGCGAATAGGCGAGGGCGACCGGGTGGATATCGAGTTGATGAGCGGCGAGCGCTTCGGCGGTACCGTGGAAAGCATCGCATTTGCCATCGCGGATCGCGAAAACCTCCCGGGCGGGCGCCTGCTGGCCAACATCAATCCCAGCTACACCTGGGTCAAACTGGCCCAGCGGGTGCCGGTGCGGATCAGGATCGATGCCGATTACGAGGGCAAAGGAAAGTTGCGGGCGGGGACGACAGCCACAGTGACCGTTCAGGAAACCCGCAACTCCGAAAATCACCGCTAACCCCCTGTGGGAGCGGGCTTGCTCGCGAATGCGTCGTGTCAGGCAAAACCATGTCGACTGACACACCGC
>NZ_JBSVXG010000093.1:0-22078 GCF_054070595.1 Pseudomonas sp. SDO55104_S430
GACACCGCGGGCATCCAGACAGCCCGCGTTATCGTTGACGACCATCGCGAGCATGCTCGCTCCTACAGGTAAAGTTGGCGTGGCAACTAGAGCACTTCGCTCAATGGTATGAAGTACACCGAATCACCCGCCATCAACGTGCGATCTTCCAGCACCTCAACCAGCCCGTCAGCCCAGGCGGCGCTGCGCAGCACGCCGGAGCTCTGGTTCCTGTAAATGATTGCCCGCCCGTTTTCCAGGCGACCGCGCAAGTACTCACGGCGATTGCCCGCGACAGGCCAGTCAAACCCGGCCGGCACCTGGATCTTCAGCGGCTCCACCAGTTGCACGCCCTGGCGGCGCAGCAGATAAGGCCTGGCCAGCAGAGCGAAGGTCACCAATGTCGACGCCGGATTGCCCGGCAAGCCGATCACCGGCACTCCGCGAAAATGCCCGAATGTCAGCGGCTTTCCGGGCTTGATCGCAAGCTTCCACAAACTCAACTCACCCTCTTCGCGCAGAGCGATTCCGAGAAAATCCGCCTCGCCTACCGAAACGCCACCGGTGGAAAGAATCAGGTCGACATTGTTCAGCGCGCCAAGCCGCTCACGAGTGGTGTCCAGGTTGTCCGGCAGAATGCCGGCGTCGATCACCTCGCAACCCAGGCGCTGCAACCAACTGCAGAGCAGCACGCGGTTGCTGTTGTAGATCTGCCCCGGTCCAAGCGGCTGCCCCGGTTCGACCAACTCATCCCCGGTGGACAGCACCGCCACCCGCACCCGGCGGATCACGTCCAGCTCCGCGCAGCCGAGAGAGGCAGCCAAGCCTTGCTCGATGGGCCCCAAAACCGTACCCGCCGACAAGATCAATTCGCCGACCGTGGTCTCCTGACCCTGTGGACGAATATTTTTTCCAGGCGTTTGGAGTTCGGTGAAGACCACTCGCCCATCCGACTGGACTTCGGCGTTCTCCTGCATCTCGACGCAATCGGCGCCAGCGGGAACCGGCGCGCCGGTGAAGATCCGGGCACAGGTGCCCGGCTGCAGAGCGTCAGGTGCCTGCCCGGCAAAAATCTTCTGACTGACCACCAGCGGCTCGCCGGTCCAGTCGGCCGCGCGCAGGGCGTAGCCGTCCATTGCGCTGTTGGGCCACGGCGGCAGATCAAGGGTCGACAGCAGATCCTCGGCCAGCACACGCCCCTGGACTTGCGCCAGCGGCAAGCGCTCACGCTCGGCGATTTTTGCGGCCTCGGCCATCTCGAGCAAACGCGCCAGCGCCACCTCGACCGGCATCAGGCTGCCGGTCTTGCCCGGCTTATCCGCGGGATTCACAGGGAGCCGCCTGTTTCAGATGAGGAACGAAATTGCACGGGCGATGACGCGAATCCAGCTGTTCGGCGAGGATGCCGTCCCAACCGGTGCGTACGGCATTGGTCGAACCCGGCAGGCAGCAGACCAGCGTGCCATTGGCCAAACCTGCCAGTGCACGGGATTGAACGGTCGAAGTGCCGATGTCGGCGACCGAGATCTGCCGGAACAGCTCACCAAAACCGTCCACCTGCTTGTCGAGCAGACAGGCCACCGCTTCCGGCGTGCTGTCACGTCCGGTGAAGCCGGTGCCGCCGGTGATCAACACCACCTGAACGACGTCGTCGGCAATCCAGTTGGCGACTTGCGCACGGATTTTATAAAGATCATCTTTGAGCAGGACCCGGGAAGCCAGGTTGTGACCGGCAGCAGTCAAGCGGTCAACGAAGACCTGGCCTGAGGTGTCGGTTTCCAGGGTTCGGGTGTCGCTGACCGTCAGAACCGCGATGTTGAGCGGTGCGAAAGGTACTTCAGCCTTGGTAGTCATAGGCTCATCCAGTTGTAGGAGAAACAGCCCGGTGTTATATCACAGCGCCCCATTTCTTCGCCGCCCCACCTTGCTTGATGGAACCACGCCATGATCTCGAATGAATTGCCCCCCTGCTCCATTCTCCTCCTGGCGGGCGGCCGCGGCCAACGCATGGGCGGTCAGGATAAAGGCCTGGTGCAATGGCACGGCGAGCCGCTGATTGCGCACCTGCACCGCAAGACCCGGGCGCTGAGCGACGACCTCATCATCTCCTGCAACCGCAACCTCGAGACATACGCGCCCTACGCCGACCAGTTGGTACACGACGACGAAGGCGATTTTCCGGGCCCCCTGGCCGGCATCCGGGCAGGCCTGAAAGCGGCGCGCCATAGCCACATGCTGGTCCTGCCCTGCGATGTGCCGCGTGTCGACGACGCGTTGATCGCCAGCATGCGCGAAGCCGCCAGTCTTCATCCGGACAAGCCCTTGATGCTGCGCCATGACGATCACTGGGAGCCCTTGCTGTGCGTCATTCCCGTGGCCTTGCTCAATGAATTCGAAAGCGCCTGGCAACAGGGTGAGCGCAGCCCGGGACGAATCATGCGCCAACTCGGCGCCACCGCCTTGCAGTGCCCCGACAACGATCCGCGCCTGGCCAACCTCAACACCCCGGAACTGTTAAGCGCCCACAACACTGTGTCAGACTGATCGCACCGAGGAACTTGCACGCGCTGCACACGTCTGAAGTTTAGTAACCAAGTATTCATTTTCGGAGACACACCATGACTCAACGGACCCTGGCCACTTTCATGCTCGCTCTGGGCCTCGCTACCCTCGCCGGTTGCTCGTCGCCTGCAGTGATCACGTTGAATGACGGTCGCGAGATCCAGGCCGTCGACACGCCTAGCTATGACAAGGATTCGGGCTTCTACGAATTCGAACAACTGGACGGCAAGCAGACCCGCATCAACAAGGATCAGGTTCGCACCGTTAAAGAGTTGTAATCCGCGCGGCGACTACCGGATACGAAAATGCCCCGACCTGTCGGGGCATTTTCGTATCTGATTAGCGCGAGTTAAGGCGTCGGCTCCTTAGCCAACTTGTCTACCCGGGTAATGGCTTGCGTGGCTTCAGCAATGCATCGCTTGTCGTCGTTCGCCGCGTTGGCCGCTTCCGCGCTCGCCTGCAGTCGCTTGACGTCCATGGTGGTGTTTTCGGAGGTAGCCGGCAAAGTGGTCACCTTGTCCCTGAGCTCCTGCAGCTTGATCGTGCAAAGATCATGGTCCGAAGCGAATACGGGAGAGGCCAGCATGGCTGTGCAAATGAACATTCCAGCGAAAACGGTACGTTTCATGGGTATCTCCTTGCATGGAAGGTTCGGGCGCCGCCCAGCGATCTGGCAACCGTCCCGAGTTCTTTGAACGACAGCCTCGAGGGCATGTTCAATTGACTGCAAAGCTGATCATGAATTCGATTTATTCGAACCCCGCATGAGTCGCACCGCCTTCATCACCACTGCAAGGTGATCGCACTCTCGAAGGTTCTTTCCTGCCCCGTGACCGGATCCACGAACGTCAATCCCTGGGCCAGCAGCTTCAAGGGATTAGCGTAGTCGTCCTGCGCATCCTTGAGCACCTGTGGATAAAACGGGTCGTTGCAGATGCTCGCGCCCAATGCGGTCATGTGGACTCGCAGCTGATGCTGTTTGCCCGTGACCGGAGAAAGCGCATAGCGCCAGAGCTCACCGTTGCGCTCTTTGACCTCGACCAGGGTTTCGGTATTCGGCGTACCCGGCCCTTCCTGCATGCGAAAAAACGGCTCACCTTTGATCAGCCGGCTTTTATGCACCAAGGGAAATGAAAGCTCAGGCAATGCCCGTGCGATGGCCTCGTAGCGCTTTTCGATTTGCCGGGTGGGGAACAGCGACTGATAGGCCGAGCGGGTTTGAGGATTGGCGGAAAACAGCACCAGCCCAGCGGTATGCCGGTCGATACGATGCAGAGGCACCAGATTCGGGTTGTCCAGGCGACGGATCAGGCGCCTGAGCAACGTCTGTTCGACATAGCCACCCGAAGGCGTCACGGGCAGAAAATGCGGTTTGTCCGCCACCACCAGATGCTCGTCCGCATACAGGATCGATTCGACCACCGGGATCGGCTTCTCGTCCGGCACTTCGCGAAAATAGTGAATGCGCAGGCCTTGCTTGTACGGCAGGTCCAGCGGGATGGGAGCACCCTGTGCGTCCAGCACGCGGCCCCGGGCGAAACGGTCCAGCCACTGTTCACGACCGATGGCGCTGAAATGCTCGCATAGGCAATCGAAAACGGTCTGCCACGAACCAGGCGGCAGGCAAAGAGTGCTGGCCTGGCTGTGTGCGGCGGAAAAAGATGAACTGGACATTCGAAAACTCTGGATCTCAAGGCAGAGCGGCATTATCCAACAGCGCTGCGCACGAACCTAGCGAAGAATCAGGCCGGTATCGGTGTGCGCGCCGCGGCCTCGGTGTACTCCTTGAGCCAGCGCAGAACGTCGACCGCCTCCCAGCGCACCGGGTCATACAGGGCGTACATCAATCCCTGATAACCCACGACATCCAGCTGGCGGTGATAGCCGGCACGCTGGAACAGGGCTTCGATTTCCGCGAAACAGGTATTGAAATGCAGTTTGTTGAAAGGCATCTTGCCTTCGGTGACCAGCCCGTCCAGGCGCAATTCGAGGACCGCCTCGCGGACTACGTCCACCGACATCCGGTTCACGCTGCTCTTCAACTGTTCGACATTGACCACGATTCATCCCTCTCACGCCCGGACCGCCCCGCTCGCCCCTGAATCCAGGAACAGCAGGACGCAACCCGAATAACTGTATGCGCATACAGTATCCGAATCGCACCGTTTAAGCCAATAGGATGAAACGCAAAGTTCGACCGACGGGGCGGTCGTCACGAAAGGCTAACGCAGAAAGTCCACTACATCGTCGGAGCCGAACGGCCAGCCCAGCTCAGCTCCGGTGTCGATTCGTCGCAGTACCGGAATCCGCAGGCTGTAGGCCTGGAACCAGGTTTCATCGTCGGCGATGTCCACCAGCTCCACCAGCAGGCCGCGCTCGACGAACTCCATCAGCAGGGCTTCGGCCACTTCACAGAGGTGGCACCCCAGGGTGCCGAACAGCTGACATTCAGGAGGCATGAGCGCTCAACCACAAAAATGAAGTGACTATTCTAGGCCCGCCCCGAAAAGTCGTCGAGCGCCCGACCGGCGCAGAATCACTCCTGGTTGACCGCACCGATCTTGTGAATCGACAGATCCGCGCCGTAATACTCTTCTTCCTGGCTCAGGCGCAGTCCGTGGAAGGCCTTTATCGCGCCATACACCGCATAGCCGCCGACGAATGCCACCACCACGCCCAATGCCGTGCCAATCAACTGGCTGATCAGGCTCACCCCGCCCAACCCGCCCAGTGCGCTCTGACCGAAGATGCCGCAGGCGATGCCGCCCCACACACCGCACAGGCCATGCAGTGGCCAGACACCCAGCACATCATCGAGGTGCCATTTGCTTTGAGCGGCGGTAAAGCACCAGACGAACAACGCCCCGGCGATCGCCCCGGTGACCAGCGCGCCCACCGGATGCATCAAGTCGGAGCCGGCACAGATCGCTACCAGCCCGGCCAGCGGACCGTTGTGCAGGAAGCCTGGGTCATTGCGCCCGACGATCAACGCGGCCATGGTGCCGCCGACCATCGCCATCAACGAGTTCACCGCCACCAGCCCGCTGACGCCTTGCAGGGTCTGCGCGCTCATCACGTTGAAGCCGAACCAGCCGACGATCAGGATCCACGAGCCCAGCGCCAGAAACGGAATGCTCGACGGTGCGAACGCCACCAGACGCCCTTCGCGATAGCGACCGTTGCGTGGCCCGAGCAGCAACACCGCCGCCAGCGCCAGCCAGCCGCCCATGGCGTGTACCACTACGGAACCGGCGAAGTCATGGAAACTCGCGCCGAAACGCTCAAGCAACCAGGCTTGCAGGCCAAAGTTGCCGTTCCAGATCATGCCTTCGAAAAAGGGATAGATGAACGCCACGATCAGTGCCGTCGCGCACAGCTGCGGAACGAAGCGCGCGCGCTCCGCGATGCCGCCGGAAATGATCGCCGGGATGGCCGCGGCAAAGGTCAGCAGGAAGAAAAATTTCACCAGCCCGTAACCGTGATCGACGTTGAGCGCCGCCGCCGGTTGCATGAAGGTCACCCCATAGGAAATCCAATAGCCTATAAAGAAATAGGCCAGGGTCGAAACGGCGAAGTCGCTGAGGATCTTCGACAGCGCGTTGACCTGGTTTTTCTGGCGTACTGTGCCGACCTCCAGGAAGGCAAAACCGGCGTGCATGGCCAGGACCATGACCGCACCGATCAAAATGAACAACGTGTTGGAGCTATGGACCAGGCTGTCGACAGCGCTTTGCAGATTTTCCATGGATCAGGCAGACCTCAAGGCAGAAAAAAGCACCAAAGCAGTTCGCGCGGGCAATCCATGCACCAAGTTGTGACGCCGTTCTTCAAAGGCATCACGCCCGATGAACCGCTTTGGCGCACAAGGGTTCTTCAAGGCCAACCTCAACCGGCTTTTCTATCCGGTTTGCGGTTGCTGCAATCAGGGTTTTGCGTAAATCATGCCCAGCAACAGCGCAGAGCCGCAGGCTGACGCACCACGACACAGCAAGAGTTGTACCAGTCATTTGTACTGAACCTTCGCGAAGGGCTCATACTCGAACCTTTCAGACGCCACTTATGGAGATCACCAATGGCCAGCACCAAGGCAAAGACTGCTCAAGAAATTCTGATGAACGATTTTCAGACACTGGTCAGCGACACCGAGCGGCTGCTTGAACATACGGCGTCTTTGGCGGGTGACCAGGCCGACGAATTGCGCGGGCAGATCCATGACAGCCTGCTGCGGGCACGGGAAACCCTGAAGCTGACCGAGGATTCGTTGCGCGAACGCGGCCAGGCCGCTGTGACCGCGACCGAAGATTACGTCCAGGCCAACCCATGGCAATCGGTCGGTATCGCCGCCGGCGTGGGTTTCCTTCTCGGTCTGCTGGCAACTCGGCGCTGATCATGGCGATCGAAGATTTGGGCGCGTCCACAGCGAGCGCCAGTTCCTCATCGCGACGCCTCGGCGCCGCCGTTCTCGGTTTGCTGCACAGTCATGTCGAATTGTTCGGCATCGAATTGCAGGAGCAGAAAGCCCGCACCGTCAGCCTGCTGCTGTTCGCAGGCCTGGCCCTGGTGTTCGCCCTGCTGTTGCTGGTGGGATTGTCGACCCTGGTGGTGATCCTGTTCTGGGACACCTATCGCATGGAGGCGATCATCGGCCTCTGCGTCTTCTATACCCTGGCGGCGATCTTCTGCGGGATTCGCCTCAGAGCGGCGATTTTCGATGAATCCTCGCCCTTCCACGGCACCCTGGAAGAATTGTCCAACGACCGGGAGCGCCTGTTGCCATGAACCTGCCTGAACTGCCTCGCAACGCCTCGCGCACGGAAATGCGCAAGACGCTGATCCGGCTGCGCATGGAAATGCATCGCCAGGAAATCCGCAACGAATCCGCGCAACTGCTGCAACCCCTGCACCGTGTGCGAGGGATGACGCAAAACCTGCACGAAGGCCTGGGCATCAAACACGCTCCACTTTGGGGCGTGGCGGCGGTCACCCTGCTCGGTTTTCTCACCGGCAAGGGTGCCAAAAGCGGCGGCGCCAGCAGCCTGACCCGCCTTGTTCGTCTCGGCACGACCCTTGGCCCGTTGATCAAACTGGTGATGCAGGGCACCTCGCGCAGGCCCTGAGCTGTCACTTTCCAGCTGACTCTCAGCCAAACCCCCGAGATGCCCCTCTTTATTCAGAGGGGCATCTCGTGTGCTGCCTGTGGAAAACCTTGCAGGTCCCGGCGCGAACCGGGAAGCTAGCAACTCAAGCCCCCGACGGAGAGCCCCCGCCTTGGATTGGCATACCCTGCTTACCCGCGAACGTCTCGGAAAGCCACTGCACAGCTCGCAGGAACTTGGCCGCAGCCCTTTTCACAAAGACCATGACCGCATCATTTTCTCCGGTGCGTTTCGTCGCCTCGGACGCAAGACCCAGGTGCATCCGGTCTCCAGCAACGACCATATCCACACCCGTCTGACCCACTCGCTGGAAGTCAGTTGTGTCGGCCGTTCCCTGGGCATGCGCGTCGGCGAAACCATCCGCAGCGCCCTGCCCGAGTGGTGCGATCCCAGCGATCTGGGGATGGTGGTGCAGTCGGCCTGTCTGGCCCATGACATTGGCAATCCCCCCTTCGGCCACTCCGGCGAAGATGCGATTCGCCACTGGTTCCAGCAAGCCGCCGGACGTGGCTGGCTCGATGCGATGAGCGAAGCCGAGCGCAATGACTTTCTCAACTTCGAAGGCAACGCCCAGGGCTTTCGGGTACTGACCCAGCTGGAGTACCACCAGTTCGACGGTGGCACCCGGCTGACCTACGCCACCCTCGGCACCTACCTGAAATACCCTTGGACGGCGCGGCACGCCGACTCGCTGGGCTACAAGAAGCACAAATTCGGTTGCTATCAGAGCGAATTGCCGTTGCTCGAACAGATCGCCCACAAGCTCGGCCTGCCGCAACTCGAGGATCAGCGCTGGGCGCGCCATCCGCTGGTGTATCTGATGGAGGCCGCCGATGACATCTGCTATGCGCTGATCGACCTTGAAGACGGTCTGGAAATGTCGCTGCTCGAATACACCGAAGTGGAATCCCTGCTGCTGGACCTGGTGGGTGACGATCTGCCGGAAACCTATCGCCAGCTCGGCCCCGGGGATTCTCGCCGACGAAAACTGGCAATCCTGCGCGGCAAAGCCATCGAACACCTGACCAATGCCGCGGCCCGTGCCTTCGTCGAGCAGCAGGACGCGTTGCTGGCCGGCACGCTGCCCGGCGATCTGGTGGAACACATGCATGGCCCGGCCAAACGATGCGTGCTCAATGCAAAGGACATGGCCCGCAAGAAAATCTTCCAGGACAAACGCAAGACCCTGCACGAAATCGGTGCCTACACCACCCTGGAAATATTGCTCAATGCGTTCTGCGGTGCGGCGGTGGAACAACACAACGGCCGCACGCCGTCCTTCAAGAGCCGGCGGATTCTCGATCTGCTGGGCAACAATGCGCCGGATCCGCACGGTTCGCTGCACGCCTCGTTCCTGCGCATGATCGACTTCATCGCCGGCATGACGGACAGCTACGCCAGCGACATGGCGCTGGAAATGACGGGACGCTCCAACCGTTGACGAGCACCTGCTGATCGACCATTACCCCCGCCGTAATGGCCGATCAGCCGCCCGATCGCCAATAACGTTCAATGTTCGCTGAATCGCCCTACAAGTGATGTCGCAACGACTGATCGATTGGCGGTTTTTGAAGCGAAACAATCGCGCCTCTTTTGCTCAAAAAAGAAGCATAAAAAAATGAACAAAAACAATCTGCGCATCTTGCTGGTGGAAGACCATCCGTTCCAGCTCAAGGCAACTCAATGCCTGCTCGAAAGTTATGGCTTTAATCAATTGATCACCACCGACTGCGCACAAGGTGCAGTGACGCAGATGCTGGGCGCCGAACAACCTTTCGATATTCTTTTATGCGATCAATGTTTACCCGATATCTCCGGCATCGAGCTGGTCAAGTTCGCCAGCCAGCGCGGAATGATCAAACAGGCCATTCTGCTGAGCAGCCTGACACCGGCCGAACTGGACAGGATTGAAGAGATGGCAATTGCCCATGACCTTCCATTGCTGGGTTATTTGTTAAAACCGCTGAAACAGGACGAATTCATACAACTATTGACTTCGACCGACTTAAAAAACAGCGTTCAAAAAAACAACAAAAGCCTTTTAAGAAAACTTACAAAGACAGCAACTAACTTTATATAAACGCCATTACCCAACGTAAAAAATCTAGTTGGCACGTAGTCCCATTCTCTTTTGCTTGTAGGAAGATTCCTATTTTGCCCTTGCAACCAAGTCCGTTCATACGTCACACCAAGTGGAAGAGCTAAGGTGCGCGCTTTATTTCAGTTCGCATGGGACTCTTTTATGAACTCCGTTTTTATTGTCGACGATCACCCTGTCATCCGGCTTGCGGTTCGTATGCTGCTTGAGCACGAGGGCTACAAAGTCATCGGTGAAACCGACAACGGGGTCGATGCCATGCAGATGGTCCGTGAATGCATGCCGGACCTGGTCATCCTCGACATCAGCATTCCCAAGCTCGATGGCCTGGAAGTGCTGGCCCGCTTCAACGCAATGAGTACGCCGCTCAAGACCCTGGTACTGACAGCACAGTGCCCGACACTTTTCGGGATTCGTTGCATGCAATCCGGGGCGTCCGGATATGTCTGTAAACAGGAAGACTTGAGCGAACTGGTCAGCGCCATCAAAGCCGTGTTGTCGGGTTACAACTATTTCCCGAGCGAAGCATTGAATCCGGTTCGTGGCGACGAAGCCCGTTGCGCCGAACTGGAGTTGTTCAAGTCGGTCAACGACCGGGAGCTGATGGTGCTGCAACTTTTCGCACAAGGTCGCACCAACAAGGAAATCGCCAAGGGCATGTTTCTGAGTAACAAGACCGTCAGCACTTACAAGAAACGACTGATGCAGAAACTCAAGGCCAGGTCGCTGGTTGAACTCATCGAAATGGCCAAACGCAACGCACTCGTGTGAGAAACAGGATGCCCAGTCGCGTAATGGATTATCTGATACTGATTGCCGTCGGCCTTTGCCTCAACAGTTCATCGTTCGCGGCACAGCACAGTGAAACCTACGACTTGCTGAATCGCTCCACGGCCGGGCACCTGGACATTCGGCTGGACGCCGGACAAAAGCGCTGGCTGAAGAACAGGCGGGAACTGGTCCTGGGCACTTCCGCACCGGACTACCCACCCTTTGACCTGACCTTGAGCGGCCGCGACTACGAGGGCTTCACCGCCGATTACGCGGGCATCCTCGGCACCGTCACCGATTTGCCCATCAGGGTCCAGCGCTTCCCTTCCCGGGGCGCGGCCATAGAAGCCCTCGAAAATGGCGAGGTCGACCTGCTCGGTACGGCCAACGGCTTCGAGGCGCGCAACAGCGATATCGTCCTCTCCCAACCCTACGCCGTGGACCAGCCGGTGCTGGTGACCCGCGAAGGCGAATCGCGCTCCCTCACCGACGGGCTGGCCGACATGCGCCTGAGCATGGTCTATCACTACTTGCCGCTGGACGAGGTCAAGGCCCTGTATCCGAAGGCGCTCATCACCTCCTACCCGTCCTACCAGAACGCGATCAACGCGGTTGCCTTCGATCAGGCCGACGTGTTTCTCGGCGACACCATTTCCACCCACTACATCATCAACAAGGGTTACCTGAACAACATCCGGATGGCCAGTTTCGGCAAACACGAAGCCCATGGCTTCAGTTTCGCGGTGCGCCAGGACAATCCCGAACTGCTGGGCATCGTCAACGAGATGCTCGAAGCCGTACCCTCCAGCGTTCGCGAGAACATCGCCCGGCGCTGGAGCGCGGGCAGCGACATTCTGCTCACCGATCACAAACTGGAACTCAGCTACAGCGAGGAACGCTGGCTGGCGCAACACCCGGTGGTGCGCGTGGTGGTCAACGAAGCCTTCGCGCCGCTGACCTTTTTCGACAGCGAGGGAAACCTGCGTGGTGTCGCGGCGGATTTGCTCGAACTGATCAGGCTGCGCACCGGCTTGCGCTTCGACATCCAGCGCAGCCGCAGCGACAGCGACATGATCCAGCGAGTCGAGGACAACCAGGCCGACCTGATCGCCGCCCTGCTCCCCAGCGCGCAACGGGAAACCCTGCTGAATTTCAGCCGCCCCTACCTGCAAAACTCCTACGTCCTGCTGACGCGCAAGACCGAAGACAGCCCCGCTAACCTGACACAACTTGAAGGCAGCCGCCTGGCCATCGCTCAGGGCCATCCGCTGGTGGACTATCTGCGGCGCGAGTTTCCTCTGATCAAGATCATTGAAACCCCTGACACCTTCAGTGCCGTGGAAATGCTCGCCGAAGGTTTGGCGGAAGGCGCGGTCAATTCGCTGGTGATCGCCAATTACTTCATTTCTTCGCGCCTGTTCGAGCACACCCTGCAGATCAGCACCACCATCGGCACCGAACAGGCCGCCTTTTCCCTGGCAACCAAGCACGGGGCCAAGGAGCTGCATGACATCCTCAACAAGGCCCTGCTGAGCATCTCGCCCGAGGAACTGGGCATCATCAACAGCCGTTGGCGGGGTTATTCGGCGTCTGCGCAAAACACCTGGCGTCACTACCACCGGCTGTTCTACCAAATCGTCATCGGCGCCGGCGTACTGTTGCTGATCTCCGTGGCCTGGAACGCCTACATGCGGCGTCAGATCAATCAACGCAAAGCCGCCGAACGCGCCTTGAGCGATCAATTCGAGTTCATGCGTTCGCTGGTCAACGGCACGCCGCATCCGATCTACGTGCGTGATCGCCAGGGCCTGCTGCAAAGCTGCAACGACAGCTATCTGCAAGCCTTCAACGCCAGACGCGAGGACGTCATCGGCAAAAGTGTCATCGAAGGCTCCCTGAGCAATGCTTTCGAGGCCCGGGAATATCAGGCCGATTACCAGCGCGTGGTGGCCGAGGGCACGCCGCTGATTCTCGACCGGCCGATGCACATCGGCGGTCGCCGGTTGACGATCTATCACTGGATCCTGCCCTACCGCGACTCCAGCGGCGAGGTGCAGGGCATCATCGGTGGCTGGATCGACATCAGCGAACGCCGGCAACTGTTCGATGATCTGCGTTGCGCCAAGGAACGCGCCGATGAAGCCAACCGGGCCAAAAGCACCTTTCTGGCGACCATGAGCCACGAGATCCGCACACCGATGAATGCAATCATCGGCATGCTCGAACTGACCCTCAAGCGCATCGAGCACCAACACCCGGATCGTCCCGCCATCGATGTCGCCTACAACTCGGCCAGGGACCTTTTGGAGTTGATCGGCGACATTCTCGACATCGCCCGCATCGAATCCGGACACCTGAGCCTGAGCCCCGAACGGGTCAATCCACGGGAAGTCGTGGCGTCCGTAGTGCGGATATTCGACGGACTGGCACGGCAGAAAGCCCTGGAACTGCAGCTGGATTTCAATCCGGTGGATCCTCCCGTCGACGTCCTGCTCGATCCCCTGCGCTTCAAACAGGTGCTGTCGAATCTGGTCAGCAACGCCATCAAATTTACCGAACAGGGTCAGGTCAGGATCAGCGTCGAGTTGCACCCGACCAACGAGCCTGATCAGGTGCAGATGCAGTTGCAGGTCGAGGACAGCGGTATCGGTATCAGCGCCCAGGATCAGCAACGGCTGTTCCAGCCCTTTGCCCAGGCCGCCAACACCGGGCAGACGGGTGGCACCGGGCTGGGACTGGTGATCAGCCGCAGTCTGTGCGAAAGAATGGGCGGCAGCCTGCAACTGAGCAGTCAGCCCAGCGTCGGTACGCGGGTGCAAATGTCGCTGCTGTTGCCGGCACTGAAACGGGAGTTTGAAGTGAGGGAAGATCCACCTGTCTACGCGGTGAGTGCTCCATTGAAGGTGCTGGTGGTCGATGACCACGCCGCCAATCGCCTGTTGATGTGCCAGCAGCTGGAATTTCTCGGTCATCGATTCTGCGTTGCAGCGGATGGCCAGGAAGGCTTCGAGACATGGAAGGCTGACGCATTCGACCTGGTGATCGTCGACTGCAATATGCCGATCATGAATGGCTACGAGCTGTGCCGGGCCATTCGCCAACACGAAAAACAGACGCGACAAGCGCCGTGCACGGTCCTGGGTTTCACCGCCAATGCCCAGCCCGAAGAGGTCCAGCGCTGCAAGCGCGCGGGCATGGATGACTGTCTGTTCAAACCCCTGACTCTGACGGCCCTGAGCCACAGGGTCGAAGGCCTGGCACCGACGGTCCGTTCCCCCGCCTTCCGCCTGGAAGGTTTGCAACAACTGACGGGAGGCAACCCGGCGTTGAACCTTCGCCTGTTGACCGAACTGCTCAACAGCAATCGTCAGGATCGTCAGGGCTTACTGGCGCTGCGCGACTGCGCCGAACCCCAGGCGTTTCTCGATATTGCCCACAAAATCAAGGGCGCAGCCCGCATCGTTCAGGCCTCTCGACTGATCGACAGCTGTGAAGCCCTCGAAAGCATTTGCCGAACTCCTTTTGCCCCTGACCAGGTCGCCGAATGCGCCGCCGCCGTGCAACGCGCATTGCTGGAACTCGACCAGGCTTTGCTGCAACAAATCGGCGACAACGACCACAGCAGAACCACAGAGGCTTAACTATGCTTGGACGCTGAGCAGTGTGTTAACCATCACGGAGTGACCTGCATGTCTGACCCACTGCGTCCGGATCCTCGGCGATTTCCCCTGCACGTTCACATCAGCGTGATGTTCACCTGCCTGCTTTTGTTTACGGGGATCGTACTGGGCCTGTTCAACTACCATCAGACCACTCAGATCATCCTGTCCAGCAGCGAGAAGCTGTTCGAGCGCATCGAGCAGGACGTGCGCCTGGACTTGAAAACCACCTATGAGCCAATCCGTCACCTGCTGAGCCTGCAAGTCGTCAACCCGGCAATCAACGGCACAGACCTCACGCAACGTTTGACGCTGCTCAAACCCTTCAGCCAGTCGCTCATCGACAACCCGGATCTGGCGTCGCTGTATCTTGGCTACAGCAACGGCGATTTTTTCATGGTTCGACCGCTGCGGACCGAGGCCCTGAAAACCCTGCTCGAAGCTCCAGCGACAGCGGCTTATCAAGTCTGGAGCATCGAGCGAAACAGCAGCGGCCAGGTGCATTCCCAAACGCTGTTTTTCGATCAGGGCCTGACCTTCATCAGCCGCCACGACAACCCCGATGACAGCTACGACCCGCGCAGCCGCACCTGGTTTACCAGCGCCAGCCGCGATCAAGATCAGATCACCACCGAACCTTATGTGTTCTTTTCCACCCATAACGTCGGTACCACCCTGGCCAGGCGCGGTGGCGAGCAGGTGGTGATGGGCGCAGACCTGACCCTGGCCGAACTCAGCGCCACTCTGGCCAAGCACGTGGTGACGCCCGCCACCCAGATCGTGCTATTCGATACCCACGGCAATGCCGTTGCCTATCCCGACGCCAGCCGCCTGATCATCGACGACAAGACCGCTCGCCTGATCAAAGCCGCCGACCTGAACCCCAGTCTGAATGCACTGCTCAACGCCCCCCAAGAAGGCAATCGCCTGAATGCCGACGGTCGCCAATGGATCGTCGCCCGCAGCAGCATGCAGGAAGGCGGACCCAACGGCCTGCAACTGGCGATGCTGGTGCCGGAAGATGAATTGCTCGTCGATGCCTACCGCATGCGCTGGCAAGGGGCGTTGATTACCCTGGCGACGCTGCTGTTGTGCATACCGCTGGGCTGGGCGACTTCGCGCATCCTGGTCAAACCCTTGCGGGCACTGGTGCTGGAAGCCGATGCCATTCGCAGTTTCGACTTCAACCGACCGCTGTCCCGGCGCTCTCCGGTGCTGGAGATCGATCAACTGAGCGTGTCGATGTCACGGATGAAAGACACCCTGGCTAGCTTCTTCCAGATCACCGACAGCCTGAGCGCCGAAACCCGTTTCGATCCTCTGCTGGAACGGGTGCTGTTTGAAACCGTGAAGATCGGCCAGGCCCAGGCCGGCCTGATCTACCTGCGCGAAGGCGACGACGACCGCATGGAACCCCGTGGCCTGGTGATCAAGGAGACGGCCCTACCCCTGGCGTCCTTCGACCTGCAGGCTCACGAACCGCAGAATCCGCAGAGCCCGGACTGGATGCAACAGTTGTGCACCGCCGACAATGTCGTCAGCAATCTGGGGTTCGAACAGGCTGGGGATTTACAGAAAGTGCTGCTCGCACTGGAGTGCCCTCGGGTTCATCTGATCGGCATTCGCTTGCACAATCGCCACAACGAAACTGTGGGCCTGCTGGTGTTCCTGCTGGAGGACAGCGGCAGCAAGGAAGACCTGGAAAAACTGCGTCCCGACCGCATCGCGTTTCTTCAAGCGGTATCCGGCGCGGCGGCGGTAAGTATCGAAAGCAAGCGGCTGCAAGCTCGCCAAAAAAGGCTGATGGAGTCGTTCATCCAGTTGTTGGCCGGCGCGATCGACGCCAAGAGCCCCTACACCGGCGGACATTGCCAGCGTGTACCGGTCCTGACGCTGATGCTCGCTCAGGCCGCGGCGGCCAGCAACGACCCAGCGTTCTGTGACTACCAACCCAACGAGGATGAATGGGAGGCGCTGCACATTGCCTCCTGGCTGCACGATTGCGGCAAGGTCACCACGCCCGAATACGTCGTCGATAAAGCCACGAAACTGGAAACCCTGAACGATCGCATCCACGAAATCCGTACCCGCTTCGAGGTGCTCAAGCGCGATGCCTGGGTGAGTTACTGGCGGGCGCTCGCCCAGGGCGGCGATGAGCAATCGCTGGCACAGCTGCGCGATGCGACGCTGCAAGGACTGGATGAAGATTTCGCCTTTGTCGCCCACTGCAATCTGGGCGGCGAGGCCATGGCCGATGACGATCTGCAGCGCCTGCGCCGCATCGCCGAGCGCACCTGGACGCGAACCCTGGATGATCGTCTGGGCGTTTCCTGGGAAGAGAACCAGCGCCAGGCCCGCACTCCGGCCCCGACATTGCCGGTGACCGAATGGCTGCTGACGGACAAGGCCGAACACCTGCTCGAACGCCCCGCGACCGAACTGATCGCGCCGGACAATCCCTGGGGGTTCAAACTCAATGTTCCGCGCTACAAGTACAACCGTGGCGAGCTCTACAACCTGAGCATCACACGCGGCACCCTGACGAGCGAAGAGCGCTACATCATCAATCACCACATGGTGCAGACGATCCTGATGCTCAATCAGCTGCCCTTCCCCGCCCATCTGCGCAACGTCCCGGAAATCGCCGGGGGGCATCACGAGAAAATGGACGGCACCGGTTACCCGAAACGCTTGAAGCGCGAAGAGATGAGCCTGCCGGCGCGGATGATGGCAATTGCCGATATTTTCGAAGCCCTGACCGCTGCCGACCGGCCTTACAAGAAGGCCAAATCGCTGAGCGAGGCGCTGGGCATCATGGCGTTCATGTGCCGCGATGCCCACATCGATCCGCAGCTGTTCAGGCTGTTCATCGAGGCGCGCATCTATCGGCAGTACGCCGAGCGCTTTCTCGACGCTCGGCAGATCGATGCGGTAGACGCATCAGGCCTGCTGATCAAAGCCGGCCTGACGGTGTGATCAGCAATCGGTCAGGCGCAGGAAAATCGCTGTCAGTTGCTCGATACCGGCCTGGTCCTCGGTGGTGAAGCGCGCCAGTTTCGGGCTGTCGAGATCCAGCACGCCGATCAGGCGACCATCCTTGACCAGCGGCACCACGATTTCGCTGTTCGACGCGCTGTCGCAAGCGATGTGGCCGGGGAAGGCGTGTACGTCCTCGACCAACTGAGTCTGCAAGGTCGCCGCTGCGGTGCCGCACACGCCACGACCGAAGGGAATCCGTACGCAGGCGATCTGGCCCTGGAACGGGCCCAGCACCAGTTCTTCGTTACGGTTGAGGTAGAAACCGGCCCAGTTCAGGTCTTCGAGCTGGTTGAACAGAAAAGCCGAAAACTGCGCGGCGTTGGCGATGAAGTCCCGCTCGTCCGCCAGCAGCGATTCGAGCTGCGCGTGCAGCATGCCGTAGCCTTCGAGGCCCTGGCCGCTCTTTTGTAAATCGATCATGCCTTGTGCTCCAACAGTTTCAGCCCGACCCAATAGCGGGCAAATTGATACGCGCAACGTCCGTTGCGATTGCCGCGCCCGGTGGCCCAGCGCACCGCGAGGATGTCCAGCTCCTCGGTGCGTTGCCACTCAAGGCCGGCCTTGTCGGCCAATTGGCCGATCCAGTGTTCGACGACATTGAGAAAGTGTTCCTGGGTAAACGGATAGAACGACAGCCACAGACCGAAGCGATCCGACAGGGCGATCTTGTCCTCTACCGCCTCGCTGGGGTGCAATTCGCCATCGACGCGTTTCCAGTTTTCGTTATCGCTTTCCTTTTCCGGCACCAGGTGGCGACGGTTGGAAGTGGCATACAGCAATACGTTGTCCGGCGCCTGTTCGAGGGAGCCGTCGAGGACGCTTTTGAGCACGCGATAATCACCCTCGCCGGACTCGAACGACAGGTCATCGCAGAACAGCACGAAACGTTGCGGCAGTTTTGCGATCTGTTCGACGACCCGCGGCAAGTCTGCCAAATGATCGCGTTCGATCTCGATCAGGCGCAATCCGCCCTCGGCATGCTCGGCCAGCAAGGCGCGGACCAGCGACGATTTACCGGTGCCACGCGAGCCCCAGAGCAAGGCGTGGTTGGCCGGCATACCGTCGATGAATTGTTGAGTGTTACGGCCCAGTTGCTCCACTTGCCGATCGACGCCGATCAGGTCGGACAGACGCATGTCGAGGCTGACTTGCAGCGGCAGCAGGAAACCGCTGCGCCCTTCGCGCTGCCAGCGAGCCGCCAGGCAGGTCGTCCAGTCGATGGCTTGCCGAGGGGTGGGCAACAGCGGTTCGATACGGGCCAGAACGGCGTCGGCGCGTTCAAGAAAAGCATTCAATCGGGAATCCACGTCTTTTCCTCGGGCAAGTTGACAATGATGATGGTGATACAGCGATGGCAAATAGCGCTTGATGACCGGCCAAAGCCCCGGTAGAAGGCTCCCGAGAACATCATGCATGATCGGCTATGCTTGAGCAGCGAAGGGAAACGGAAGTGGTCCAACACCCCATGGATATCAAATTCACCAACCGGCTGTCCTATAAACAAGCCCGGCTTACCGTGCTGGTGGGTTTCATTCTGGGCACGCTGCTCAGCCTGCTGCAAATAGGCATCGATTATGCCAGCGAAGACGCCTCCATCAACCGTGAAATCCTGTCTTTGCTGGAAATCAGCCACAACCCTGCCTCACGCATCGCCTACAACATCGACGCCGAGCTGGCCCAGGAACTGACCATGGGCCTGCTGCGTTCACCGGCGATCATCGGCGCGAAGCTGACCGACAACAACGGCAACGTGCTGGCCAACGTCAGGCGCCCCGGCCTGCAAAGCGGCTATCGGGTGCTCAGTGACTTGCTGTTCGGCGCGGACCGGCGGTTCGAGGATCGCCTCTATCTGGACCATCTGCCCAACGAATCCCTGGGCGTCCTGCAACTGGACGTCGACACCTACTCCTTTGGTTATCGCTTCCTGCGTCGCGCCGAAGTGACCCTGCTCAACGGCTTCGCCCGCAGCCTGATCCTGACCGGCATTCTGCTGGCGCTGTTCTATGTGATGCTGACCAAGCCGCTGGTGCGGGTGATCCGTGAACTGAGCGGCCGCGATTCGCGCAGCATGGAACCGACCGCCCTGGAGTGTCCGCCGGGGCATGCCAACGACGAGATCGGGGTTCTGGTGACCGTTGCCAACCAGCAATTCGAGAATGTCGCCACCGAGATCCAGCAACGGCGCAACGCGGAAAACCGCCTGACCGATTACCTCGGCCAACTGGAGAACATCGTCTCGGCGCGCACCACCGAACTCAAGGCGATCAATGCCCGGCTCAGCCAGTCCAACCAGGAACTTGAAGTCGCCCGCAGTACCGCGCTGGACATGGCCGAAGCGCGCTCGGTGTTCCTGGCCAACATGAGCCACGAGATTCGCACGCCGCTCAACGGCCTGCTGGGGATGATCGCGCTCTCCCTCGACGGGCCGCTGACGGCCGAGCAACAGCAACAGCTGTCCATCGCCCATGACTCGGGCAAAGTGCTGGTGGAATTGCTCAACGATATTCTCGACCTGTCGAAATTCGATGCCGGTCAGCTCGAGCTCGAACACATTCCGTTCGACCTGGGCTCGCTGGTCGAAGACACCGCCAACCTGCTGTCGCAGAACGCAGCGCCCAGCGTCGAGCTGACCTGCCTGATCAATCCGCAGTTTCCGGCGCTGGTGCTCGGCGATCCGACCCGGGTCCGGCAAATCGTCAGCAACCTGTTGTCCAACGCGCTCAAGTTCACCCGTTTCGGGCGGGTCGATGTGCGGCTGTCGAGCTCCGGAGAAGGGGTGAGGATCGAAGTCTGCGATACCGGGATCGGCATCCCTCAGGACGCTCAGGTCAAAATCTTCCAGCCGTTCACCCAGGCTGGCGCCGGAATCACCCGGCAATTCGGTGGCACGGGGCTGGGGCTGGCACTGACCTACAACCTGTGCGAAGCCATGAATGGCCGCTTGAGCATCAGTTCGGAAGCCGGCTTCGGCAGCCAGTTCTGCGCGGACCTGCCACTGCCCCGCCACACCCGGGCCGTCGTGCCGGCAATCCTGGGTGGCAAAGTCATCGCCATCACCTCCGCCAGCAGCGGCCTGGCGGAACTGCTGTCCAGCGTCTTGCCGGTCTGGGGCGTGGAGTATCAGCAACGGTCCATCGATGATCCGCTGATCGGCCTGGATCCCGATGTGCTGATTACCGATTGCCCCGAATGCCTGTTCAACCTGCGTCCGGCCATCAGCGCGCCGATCCTGCTGGTGACCGCCTACGGCAGTTTCCTGCCCAGCGAACAGGTCAGCGCCCTCGCGCCCTTGCAGCAGCAGGCTCGCCCGCTGGCGCGCAATGCGCTGTATCAGAATCTGCGGCGCATCCTGCAACCGGAAATGACGACGATCAGCGAAACCCAGGTCGATACGCCCTCTGCGCAACGCCGGGCACGGGTGCTGCTGGTCGAAGACAACCCGGTCAATCAACTGGTGGCAAAGGGCATGCTGGGTAAGCTCGGCTGCGAGGTCTACGTTGCAGCTCATGGCGTCGAAGCGCTGGATCAGCTGGAGAACAGTGAGTTCGACCTGGTGCTGATGGACTGCAACATGCCGGTCATGGATGGCTATGAAGCCAGCCGACAGATACGCCGTAGCGGGCGCTGGCCGCAATTGCCCATCGTTGCGCTGACCGCCAATGCCATGTCCGAAGAACGCGAGCGCTGCCGGGCGGCAGGCATGAACGACTATCTGGCCAAACCCTTCCGCCGCGAAGAGCTGGGCGCGTTGCTGGATATCTGGGTACCGGTCACGACAGTGCCTTGATCTGCCCCAACAGATGGTCCAGGCCTTCTCGCAGCTCGCTCAGGCGATCCAGGTCCACGCCGCTGTCGCACAACAGACGGGCCTTCAACGGGCCGACCTGATCACGCAAGGCAAGCCCCTCTGGCGTCACACTCAAGTGCACTTCGCGCTCGTCCCGGGCCGAGCGCTGCCGTTGCACCAGCTGTAATTGCTCAAGACGCTTGAGTAACGGCGTCAGGGTGCCGGAATCCAGCGCCAGCCGCTCGCCCAGCGCCTTGACGGTCGGTTGCTCCGGCACTTTTTCCTGCCACTCCCACAGCACCAGCATCGCCAGATATTGCGGATACGTCAGGCCCAGTTGATCGAGCATCGGCTTGTAGGCCCGGATCACCGCCCGGGACGCGGCGTACAGCTTGAAGCACAGCTGGCTGTCGAGGTTCAGGGAGTCGGCGGGCAGGCTGTTCATTTGAGCAGGGCTTCGATCTCGCGGCTCAGGTCCTGCGGCTTGGTGGCCGGGGCGAAACGCTTGACCAGCTGGCCGTCCTTGCCGATCAGGAACTTGGTGAAGTTCCACTTGATGCCCTGGGAACCGAGCACGCCGGGGGCACGCTTCTTCAATTGCACGAACAGCGGATGGGCGCCGGTGCCATTGACTTCGATCTTCTTGAACAGCGGGAAGCTGACGCCGTAGTTGAGTTCGCAGAACTCGCTGATGGCGCCTTCATTGCCCGGCTCCTGCTTGCCGAACTGGTTGCAGGGGAAGCCCAGCACCACCAGGCCCTGGTCCTTGTAGGTCTGCCACAGTTCTTCGAGGCCTTTGTATTGTGGGGTGAATCCGCATTTGCTGGCGGTGTTGACCACCAGCACCGCCTTGCCGGCGTAATCCGCCAGGGTCTTTTGCTCACCCTTGATGGTGGTGCACGGGATGCTCAGCAGGTTGTCGCTCATGGGAAAGGCTCCGGTTTCGAAGGGAATGGAGCAAACATAGCGAGCAATTGAATTGTGTGCAATTCAATTATAGAAGGGCCGCTCCCTGTAGGAGCACGGC
>NZ_JBSVXG010000094.1:0-21480 GCF_054070595.1 Pseudomonas sp. SDO55104_S430
TTCAGGTTTTGCGACTGCTGCGCAGCCGGACGCAGGCTTCGCCAGCTGCTACAGGGGGCGCGTCGCCCTGAAAAGTCGAAATCACGCTTATCTGTTACGCGGCAACTCCACCCGCGCCAGCAAACCCCCACCACTGCGATTACTCAAACTCAACTCCCCACCCTGTTCGCGCACAATCGCCCTGGCAGCCGAAAGTCCCAACCCCACCCCACCGGTATCCCGATTACGCGAGCTTTCCAGGCGGAAGAACGGATCGAACACCCGCTGCAGCGCCTCCTCGGGAATCCCCGGCCCTTCGTCGCTGACCTCGATGCACACCCAATCGTCATCAAATTTCAACGCAGCGCCCGGGTGCAACCCGTACTTCACCGCGTTCTCCAGCAGATTGACCACCACACGCTTGATCCCCAGCGGCCGGCCGTCGTACACCCAATGCGCGGGGCCGGTGAAGTCGATGTTGATGCCCTGATCGCGGAAGTCATCAATGATGGTCTGCAGCAACTCCGAGAGGTCGAACGCCGTGGATTGCTCCAGGTGCGTGTCTTCGCGGAAGAACGCCAGGGCCGCGTTGATCATCGACTGCATCTCTTCGATGTCGCGAATCATTTTGCGCTGATGGTCCAGGTCTTCCATGAATTCGCTGCGCAGGCGCATCCGCGTCAACGGCGCGCGCAGGTCATGGGAGATGGAGGCGAGCATGTGCGTGCGTTCGCCGATGAAGTGCTGGATCTGCGCCTGCATAGTGTTGAAGGCGATGATCACCTGGCGTATTTCGTGAGGGCCTTCGATGGCGATGGGCGGGGCGCTCAGGTCGCCGCCGAAGCGCCGCGCGGCGCTGGCGAAGCGTTGCAGGGGACTCGCCAGCTGACGCGTGGCGATCCACGCCACCAGCAGCGTAGCGATCAGCCCCAGGGCGATGATCACCGCGATTCGTGTGCCGGTGTCCAGACCCCAACTGCGCTCGGGCGGGGTGAAGGTCAACCAGCTGCCATCGACCAGCCGCACGAGCGCGACGTAATGCGCCTGGGCACTGTTATCCGGCCAGTCACCTGGATTGAACACCTCCATGTCTCGATCATCCCCCAGCAACTCGTGCAGCACCGGCACCTTGCGGGGTTCGACCAGGGCGCCGCCCGTGGGCAGGCCGAACGTGTTGCGATCAGTACCCCAGGCCACTTCGAGCATGGGATTGCTCGCCGCGCTCGCCAATTGCGCACGCAACGCCGTTGGCGCCGCCTCGATCAACCGCGTGGTCACGGCAATCTGCTCCAGCAGGCCAGTACGCTCTATGGGTGGCCGGGCCCAGGTGCCGGCGACCTGCACGAACAGGGCGTTGAGGGTCAAGGACGCGGCCATCGCGGCGACAATGGTCAGGGCAATCCGGCGCCTCAGGGTGTCGCGGCGAAACATCCGGCCGATCACGAGCGAGTGACCTTGGCGGTGAACATATAACCTCCGTTGCGCACGGTACGGATCAGGTCCGGGCGCTTGCTGTCAGGTTCGATTTTGCGTCGCAGGCGGCTGACCTGCACATCGATGCTGCGATCGAAGGCGTCGTGGCCCTGGCCGTGGGTCAGGTCGATCAGCTGCTCGCGGGTGAGGATGCGCTGGGGATGATCGAGGAACACCACCAGCAAGTCGAACTCGCCACCGGACAGCGGAATCATTACGTTATCGGGGGAGCGCAGCTCGCGGCAGGTGATATCCAGGTGCCAACCGGCGAAGCTGCTGACCGGCCGCGAAGGCTCGCCGACCGGGCTTCTCTGCTCACCGGCGCGACGTTGCAGGGCGCGGACCCGGGCCAGCAGCTCCTGGGGAGCGAAGGGTTTGGTCAGGTAGTCGTCGGCCCCCAGTTCCAGGCCGACGATGCGATCGCTCAGCTCGGCCATGGCGGTCAGCATGATGATCGGGATCCCGGTCTGCGCCCGCACTTTCTGGCACAGGCTCAGGCCGCTTTCGCCGGGCAGCATCACGTCCAGGATGATGGTGTCCGGCCGGTTCTGCGCGATAGCCGCCCACATGGCATCACCGTGTGGCGCCACGTCCACCTCGTAGGCGTGCTGCACGAAGAATTTCTTCAGCAGGGACAGAATTTCCATATCGTCGTCGACGATCAGCAGTCTGCTCACGGTTACCGGGTCCAGGGCTCAAAAAAGGAGGGCATCTAAAACCATTTCAATGCCCGGGTCATATATTTCAATCGAGCAACATTCCTGCAACACAGACATCAAGCGGACATTCTCAGGCAAAAACCTTCCTTCACCCTGCCGGCATTCCATTGACGGAGGTATTCATGAAGGTTTTAAACGGCATTCCGACCGCTGCGGGGCGCAACACCGAGCGTCCCCTGATCCTCACTCAACGTACCGCATTGCCCGGGGGCGACAAGTCGATCCTGTTTCAGGAGACGTGCCTGGGGCTGGCCAGCGATCAGAGCCAGATCGTCATGCGCCGTTACTTCGAGCGCTACAGCCCGGAAGGCTCCCACTGGGTGGAATACATCCACTCCATCCCGACCACCGAGTTCATCCACTGGATCATGACCCATGGCCAGTTGCGCATCGAGTGCTCGGAAGACGCCCCTCACGCCCAATTTCACGCCCACGCCTGACAAGGAATCACCATGATCAGAACCCTTCGCTCGCTGTCGCTGTTGTTCGCGGCCACCCTGACCCTGTCGGCCTGCAGCAGCAAAAAAGTCACTCCTGAAATGTATACCGGCTTTCTGTATGACTACAGCCTGTTGTCGGAGCGTCAGGCGCCGTCCGGCCAGACCGTGTTGAGCTGGGTCAGCCCCGCGGTGAAGCGCGGCCGCTACACCACGGTCTATCTGGCGCCGAGCCAGTTCTACCCGGGACCTGAGCCTACCGAGCGGATTCCCCTGAGCACGCTGTCCGGGGTGACCGACTACTACGATGCGGCGCTGCGATCCGAGCTGAGCAAGATGCTGCCCCTGGTCACCAAACCCGATTCCGATACCCTGATCGTCAGGCCCGCGATTACCCGGGTTGCGGCCAGCCCCCAGGGCCTGAAATTCTATGAATGGCTGCCGGTGACGCTGGTCGCGGCGGGGGTGAGCACGGCCACCGGTATCCGCGACCAGGACAGCGAAATCGCCACCGAAGTGTCTTTCGAAGACGGTGCGACGGGGGAAGTGGTGGCCGAGGTTGTGCGTATGGGCACAGGCCTGGCGCTGGACGATGACAAGCAGGTCCTGACCCCGGATGACGTCAAGGTGGTGCTCGACGGTTGGGCCAGTGACTTGCGCGAGTCCTATACCGCAATTCGCAAATAGGCAGCTTCAACCCTGCGCGGGCAGCCCCGCGCAGGGCAAGTCCCGTGGAACCGGTCAGCGGCCGCCGAGGAAAAGCACAAGACTTGCCGCTGAAAAACCGGATAATGGCGGCCAATTTCGCTTAGCTCGCTATTCTGGTGTTCCCCCATGGAAATCAAGGTCAACTTTCTCGACAACCTTCGACTTGAAGCCAAGTTCGACGACTTCACGGTGATCGCCGATCAGCCCATCCGCTACAAGGGCGATGGCTCGGCACCGGGTCCGTTCGATTACTTCCTGGCTTCCTCGGCGTTGTGTGCCGCTTATTTCGTGAAGTTGTACTGCGAGACCCGCAACATCCCCACCGACAATATTCGCCTGTCGCAGAACAACATCGTCGACCCGGAAAACCGCTACAACCAGATCTTCAAGATCCAGGTCGAGCTGCCGGCCGATATCTCCGACAAGGACCGTCAGGGCATCCTGCGTTCCATCGACCGCTGCACCGTGAAGAAGGTGGTGCAGGCCGGTCCAGAGTTCGTGATCGAAGAGGTGGAAAACCTCGACGCCGACGCCCAGGCGTTGCTGATGCCGAACTCGACGTCCGAAGGTGGCACCTACATCGTCGGCAAGGACCTGCCGCTGGAGCAGACCATCGCCAACATGTCGGGCATCCTCGCCGACCTTGGCATGAAGATCGAAATCGCCTCCTGGCGCAATATCGTGCCCAACGTCTGGTCGCTGCATATCCGCGACGCCCATTCGCCGATGTGCTTCACCAACGGCAAGGGTTCGACCAAGGAAAGCGCGCTGGCTTCGGCGCTGGGTGAGTTCATCGAGCGTCTGAACTGCAACTTCTTCTACAACGACCAGTTCTGGGGCGAAGAGATCGCCAATGCGCCGTTCGTGCATTACCCGGACGAGCGCTGGTTCCAGCCTGGGCGCAAGGACGAGCTGCCCAAGGAAATCCTCGACGAGTACTGCCTGAAGATCTACAACCGCGATGGCGAGCTGCGCGGTTCCCACCTGTTCGACACCAACTCCGGCAATGAAGCCCGCGGCATCGTCTCGCTGCCGTTCGTGCGCCAGTCCGACGGCGAGGTGGTGTACTTCCCGTCCAACCTGATCGAAAACCTCTACCTGAGCAACGGCATGAGCGCCGGCAACACCCTGGCCGAAGCCCAGGTTCAGTGCCTGTCGGAGATCTTCGAGCGGGCGGTGAAGCGCGAAATCATCGAAGGTGAATTCGCACTGCCGGACGTGCCGGCCGAAGTGCTGGCGAAGTACCCGAGTATTGTCGCTGGTATCGAGGGCCTTGAAGCCCAGGGCTTCCCGGTGCTGGTCAAGGATGCATCCCTGGGCGGCGAGTTCCCGGTGATGTGCGTGACCTTGATGAACCCGCGCACCGGCGGCGTATTCGCTTCGTTCGGCGCACACCCGAGTCTGGAAGTGGCGCTGGAGCGCAGCCTGACCGAACTGCTGCAGGGCCGCAGTTTCGAAGGCTTGAACGACCTGCCGCAGCCGACTTTCGAAGGCCACGCGGTGACCGAGCCGAACAACTTCGTCGAGCACTTCATCGATTCCAGCGGTGTGGTGTCGTGGCGCTTCTTCAGTGCCAAGCCTGAATACGAGTTCGTCGAGTGGGACTTCTCGGGCCAGGGCGAAGACTCCAACGCCCAGGAAGCCGCGACCTTGTTCGGCATTCTGGAAAACATGGGCAAGGAATCGTACATGGCGGTCTACGAGCACATCGGTGCCACGGCCTGCCGCATCTTGGTGCCGGATTATTCGGAGATCTATCCGGTCGACGATCTGATCTGGGACAACACCAACAAGGCACTGTTCTTCCGCGAAGACATCCTCAACCTGCATCGTCTGGATGAAGCCGGTCTGAAGGATCTGGTGGAGCGTCTGGTGGAAAGCGAGCTGGACGACTACACCGACATCACCACGCTGATCGGCATCGAGTTCGACGACAACACGGCCTGGGGGCAGCTGACGATTCTGGAGTTGAAGGCGCTGATTTACCTGGCGTTGCAGCAGTTCGAAGAAGCGAAGGAAGCGGTGGAGACCTTCCTTCAGTACAACGACAACACGGTCGAGCGTGGGTTGTTCTATCAGGCAGTGAATGCGGTGCTGGAGATGGAGCTGGACGAGGATCTGGAACTGGAAGATTACGAAGCCAACTTCCGCCGCATGTTCGGCAACGAGCGCATGGACGCCGCGATCGGCTCGGTGAACAGCAGCGTACGCTTCTATGGCCTGACCCCGACCAGCATGAAACTCGAAGGCCTGGACCGCCATTTGCGCCTGATCGACAGCTACAAAAAGCTGCACAGCGCCCGGGCCAATCTGACCCGCTGACCAAATCTGTGGAAGCGGGCTTGCCCGCGAAGAGGCCGGCACATCCAACATCTGTGGTGGCCGGCCTGACGCCTTCGCGGGCAAGCCACGCTCCCACAGGGGTTTGTGTCGTTCACAAATTCGGCGTTGCCTGCAAAACCTGTAGGAGCTAGCTTGCTCGCGATGGTCGTGAACGATGATGCGGGAAGCCTGATGCACCGCGGTGTTCCGGCATGCATCGCGAGCAGGCTCGCTCCCACAGGTATTCGCGAAGTGTGCGGGGATAAGGTCGGTCCCGGGGATCAATGACGCCGGGAAAGCGCGGCCTCAATGCAATTCAGCAGCTTGTCGGCGTCGCAGGGTTTGGGCAGGCAGGCGATCAGTTCCGGTGAGTGAGCGCTCGGGGGCGGGGCGGCGGCGGGGTAGGCGGTGATCAATATCGTGGGGATGTGAATGCCTGTCGCAATCAGTTGCTCGAACATCTCCACACCACTCATGCCCGGCATCTGGATATCGGACACCAGGCAATCGGTTTCAGCCAAGGCGTTGGCACCGAGAAACTCCAGCGCGCTGCAATAGGTCCGGGTCTTGTAGCCGCTGGAGCGCAACAGGCTTTCCAGGGCTCCGCGAACCGAATCGTCATCATCCACAACTGCAATGTTCGCTGCAGTGCGTGTGTGAGTGTCTTGCGTCATTGAATTTGCTCGTTACTGCGCCCGGTGTCCCTACACCATACGCGGTCTTTGTCGAGGAAAAATCATATCTAGGTATAGGTCGCTAAGATCTATGTGTTGATGTAGCAGACCTCATTCAATGCCATCTTTGGTGATTGATCAGACGGCAGGGGGCGCTGTTCCCCGGCCTGCTACAGTGTTGTGGCGCAACTGACTGGTTTTTTCCAATTCAGATGGATATCAGCATGCAAATACTATGGGACGACGGTGAGCGTATCTTCTGTCGCGAAGTTCGCTCGGGTGCCGCTGGCGAAAGCACGGTGCTGGTCACGCGACCCGCCGCCGAGCAACCGCTCCCGGCCTGCCTTGGCCGTCTCTCCCACGAATTTGCCCTCAAGGATGAACTCGACGGCAGTTGGGCGGTTCGACCGCTGGAGATCGTGCGCGAAAGCGGCCAGGTCCAGCTGGTGCTGGAAGATCCGGGTGGCGAACCCTTGGTGCAGTTGCTGACGACGCCCATGCCGACCTCTATTTTCCTGCATCACGCCATCAGCATCGCCGTCGCGATCGGCAAACTCCACCAGTGCGGCCTCGTCCACAAGGACATCAAACCGAGCCACATCCTGGTCAACTGCTCCGACGGCCAGGCGAGGCTCACCGGCTTCGGCCTGGCTTCGCAACTGCCGCGCGAGCGCCAGGCACCCGAGACCATCGCCGGCACCCTGGCCTACATGGCACCCGAGCAGACCGGGCGGATGAATCGCTCGATCGATTCGCGCAGCGACCTGTATTCCTTCGGCGTGACCCTCTACCACATGCTCACCGCCACGCTGCCGTTCACCGCCGTCGACCCGATCGAATGGGTGCATTGCCATATCGCGAAAAAGCCGGTGCCGGCCCGTTCCAGGGTCGAGAGCATTCCCCATGTACTCTGCGACATCGTCAGGAAATTGCTCGCCAAGACTGCCGAAGAGCGCTATCAGACCGCCGCCGGGCTAGAGCATGATCTGCGCCGCTGCCTGACCGAATGGCAACAGACCGGCCAGATCAAGCCCTTCACCCTCAGCGAACACGGCGCTTCCGACCGGCTGCTGATTCCCGAAAAGCTCTACGGACGCGAGCGTGAAGTCGACACCCTGGTGAGCGCGTTCAACCGGATCATCACCAGCAGCACACCGGAGCTGGTGCTGGTCACCGGCTATTCCGGCATCGGCAAGTCCTCGGTGGTCAACGAGCTGCACAAGGTGCTGGTTCCGCCGCGCGGGCTCTTCGCTTCCGGCAAGTTCGATCAATACAGCCGCGACATACCCTATTCGACCCTGGTGCAGGCGTTCCAGAGCCTGGTCCGCACCTTGCTGGGCAAGAGCGACACGGAACTGGCCGAATGGCGAGACGCCTTGCAGCAAGCGCTGGAGCCCAACGCGCGCCTGATCACCGACCTGATTCCCGAGCTCAAGCTGATCATCGGCGAGCCGCCACCTGTTCCGGCGCTGGACCCGCAGCAGGCGCAACGCCGCTTCCTGCTGGTGCTGCGGCACTTCATCGGGGTGTTCGCCCAGGCCGATCATCCGCTGGCCCTGTTTCTCGACGACCTGCAATGGCTCGACGCGGCAACCCTCGACCTGCTCGAGGATCTGTTGATCAGCTCGGACACCCGCCACCTGATGCTCGTCGGCGCCTACCGCAGCAACGAGGTGGACGCCGGGCATCCGCTGTCGCTGAAGATCGAGGCCATCCGCAAGGCCGGCGGCAGGATCGATGAAATCACTCTGGCGCCGCTGGCCAAGAACCACATCGAACAATTGATCGCCGAAGCGCTCGATGACCAGATTCCGCGGGTCGAGCCATTGGCGCAGCTGGTGCTGGACAAGACCGCCGGCAATCCATTCTTCGTCATCCAGTTCCTGCAAACCCTGGCCGATGAACAGCTGCTGACGTTTGATCACCACTTGAGTCGCTGGTTCTGGGACCCGGATCGCATCCACGCCAAGGGCTACACCGACAACATCGTCGACCTGATGGTCGACAAGCTGACCCGCCTGCCAGCCGATACCCAGCACGCGTTGCAGCAGCTCGCCTGTCTGGGCAACGTGGCCGGAATCAACGCCCTGGCCACCGCCATGGAAGTACCCAAGACACAGCTGCGCACGGTGTTGTGGGAGGCGATTCGCCAGGAACTGGTCGAACGCCTGGACGGTGCCTATGCCTTCGTTCACGACCGTATTCATGAAGCCGCCTATTCGCTGATCCCGAGGGAATCGCGGGCCCAGGCGCATCTGCGGATCGGCCGGCTACTGGCGGCGCAGACACCGGCTCAGGGCTTGGAGGAGGCGATTTTCGAAATCGTCGGCCAGCTCAATCGCGGTGCGACCTTGCTTACCGATCTGCGCGAGCGCGAGCAACTGGCCGAATTCAACCTGATCGCCGGCCAGCGCGCCAAGGCCTCGTCGGCCTACGCCTCGGCACTCAACTACCTCACCACCGGTGCCCAGCTGTTGGGCGAGGATTGCTGGACGCGGCGTAACGGGCTGAGCTTCGCCCTGGAATTGAACCGCGCCGAATGCGAGTTCCTCACCGGCCAGCTCGCCATCGCCGACGAGCGCCTGACTGCGCTAGCCGCGCGCGCCACGACCGTGATCGAGCGTGCCAACGTTGCCTGTCTGCACATGGACGTCTATTTGCTGCTCGATCGCAGCGATGCCTCGGTCGCGGTCTGCCTGGACTACCTGCGGCATGTGGGAATCGAATGGTCGGCGCATCCGAGCGACGATGATGTGCGTCGCGAGTACGACCGCATCGGCGAAATGCTGGGTGACCGGGTCATCGAAGACCTTATTGACCTGCCGTTGATGGAGGACGCCACTTCCCTGGTGACCGTCAGCGCCTTGGGTAAATTGTTCGCCCCGGCGTTGCAGACCGATACCAACCTGTCCTGCCTGTCGATCTGCAAAGCCGTCAGCATGAGCCTTGAATGGGGTAACTGCGACGCTTCCTGCGTGCTCTATGCCAATGTCTTTCGGGTGGCCGGTCCGCGCTTCGGCGACCATGAGGTGGGGTTCCGCTTCGGACAGCTGGGTTGTGATCTGGTCGAGCAACGCGGGCTGACTCGGTTCGAAGCCAGCACCTATCTGTGTTTCTCCTGTTTTGCCGTGCGCTGGATGCGCCCCGTGGCGCAGTGCCGGGACCTGTTACGTCGCTCGTTCGTGGCGGCCAACCGGATCGGCGATCTGCCCTACGGGGCCTATGCCGGCAACAACCTCACCGCCGATCTGCTGTTCGCCGGCGAGCCGTTGCCCGAGGTACAGGGCGAGGCCGAACAGGGCCTGGCCTACGCGCGCAAAGTGCGCTTCGGCCTGGTGACCGATTTCATCTCCACGCAACTGGTGCAGATCCGCATGCTGCGCGGCCTGACCCCGACTTTCGGGCGTCTGGAAGAGGGCGAATTCAACGAAGCCGACACCGAAGCGCATCTGTCCAGCACCCCGGATCTGGTGCTGGCCGAGTGTCTGTACTGGGTGCGTAAACTCCAGGCCCGTTACATGGCCGGCGAACCTGAAGCCGCCATGCAGGCCGCCGACAAGGCGCGGCAGTTGCTCTGGGTATGCCAGGGGTTCTTCGAGGAGGCCGAGTACTACTTCTACGACGCGCTGGCCCGGGCGGCCTGTTGTGACGGCATCGAACCGAGCGAGCAAGCGCCGCATCTGGCCGCCATGGGTGTCGATTACCAGCAGTTGCATGGCTGGGCGCAACAGTGTCCAGAGAATTTCGCCAGCCGGGCGGCGTTGATCGCGGCCGAGATCGCCCGTGTCGAAGGGCGCGTGGTGGATGCCGAGAAGCTATACGAGCAAGCCATCAACCTGGCGCAGAACAGCGGTTTCATCCATGTCGAGGCGCTGGGCAACGAGCTGGCGTCGCGCTTCTATGCAGCGCGGGGACTGGGCAAGATCGCCCGGGTCTATCTGCAGGATGCCCGCTACGGCTATCTGCGCTGGGGTGCCGATGGCAAGGTGCGCCAGCTGGACGCGAAGTATCCGTCGCTGCGCACCGAGGAACACACCCTCGGCCCGACCACCACCATGGCCACGGCGGTCGAGCACCTGGATCTGGCGACCGTGCTCAAGGTCTCCCAGGCGGTGTCGGGCGAAATCGTTCTGGAAAAGCTGATCGACATGGTCATGTTCACCGCTATCGAACAGGCCGGTGCCGAACGTGGCCTGTTGATTCTGTCGGATGCCGGCGAGCACCGGATCGCCGCCCAGGTGACCACCGGCGATGACACCACGCAACTGCGCGATGCGCCGATCAGTGCGCAGCTGCTGCCGCAGTCCGTGCTTTTCCAGGTCCTGCGCACCCGCGAGAGCATCGTTCTGGACGACGCCATCATCGAATCGTCGTTCGCCGCTGATCCTTACGTACGCGAGCAGCGCGCCCGCTCGATCCTTTGCCTGCCGTTGATGAACCAGGCCAAGCTGGTCGGCGCGCTGTATCTGGAGAACAACCTGACCGCCCGGGTGTTCAGCCCCAACCGGATCGCCGTGCTGAAACTGGTGGCGTCACAGGCGGCCATCTCGTTGGAGAACGCCCGGTTGTACCGTGAGGTTGCCGAGCGCGAATCGAAGATCCGCCGTCTGGTGGACGCCAATATCATCGGCATTGTGGTCTGGAATGCCGATGGCGACATTGTCGAGGCAAACGATGCTTTCCTGCGCATGCTCGGCTTCAGTCGCGAGGACCTGGTTTCGGGTCGGCTACGCTGGCGCGATCTGACAGTGCCCCAGTATCGGGAAGTCAGCGAGCGATCCATGCTGCAAGCGGTACGCACCGGTCATGCACAACCTTTCGAGAAGGAGTACTTCAAGAAAGACGGCAGCACGCTGCCGGTGATCGTCGGCCTGGCCATGTTCGAAGCCGACAGCAAGGAAGGGGTCGCCTTCGTATTGGACCTGACCGAGCGCAAGCAGGCGGAAGAGCAAATCCGTGAGAGCGAGCGGCGTTATCGCGAGGTGCAGACCGAACTGGCCCACGCCAACCGCGTCGCCACCATGGGGCAGCTGGTGGCGTCGATCGCACACGAGGTCAACCAGCCGATTGCCGCGGCGATCCTCAACGCCAATGCCGCACAGCGCTGGCTGAACATCCAGCCGCCGGAGCTCGACGAGGTCCGTCAAGTGCTCGCCCGGTTGATCCAGGATGCCAACCGCGCCGCCGATGTGCTGGGGCGTATTCGCGGGCATATCCGCAAGGCGCCGCCGCAGAAAGGCCCGCTGGACATCAATGTGGCCATTGGCGAGATGATCGAGTTCACCCGTGGCCAGATCATGAAAAACGGCGTGACATTGCAGACCCAACTCAGCGACGGCTTGCAACTGATCGTCGGTGATCGTGTGGAGCTGCAACAGGTGCTGCTCAACCTGATCATGAATGCGCTGGAGGCGATGGGCGCGACCCCGCAAGGCGAGCGTCAACTGCAGATCAGCGCGGTGCCGGGGGAGGAGGGGTACCTGCTGGTGAGCGTCAGCGATTCGGGGCCGGGTTTTGCCACGGAGAACCCTGATCAGGTGTTCATCTCGTTCTACACCACCAAGGCCACTGGGCTGGGCATGGGCTTGTCGATCTGCCGTTCGATCATCGAGGCCCACGGCGGGCGGCTATGGGCAAGCGCCAATCAGCCGCGCGGTGCGACTGTTCAGTTCACGCTGCCGGTCGTGCAGTAAAGGCACTGTGCTACACTTTTTTCCACCCTTTGTTGAAGAGTGTCGTGCATGAATGCTCCGTTCAATGAGTCGCAAAACAATGCTTCCATTGTTTACGTGGTGGACGATGATGCCTCCATTCGCGATGCGCTCAGCAATCTGTTGCGCTCGGCCGGTATGCGGGTCGAAACCTTTGCCTCGACGGCGGAATTTCTTCAGCGTTCTAAAACCGACGGTGCCAGCTGTCTGGTGCTGGATGTGCGCCTGCAGGGCAGCAGTGGCCTGGATTTTCAGCGTCAGCTGGTCGATTCGCATTCCAGCATTCCCGTCATTTTCATCACCGGACATGGCGACATCGAGATGTCGGTCAAGGCGATGAAAGCCGGTGCCGTGGATTTCCTGGCCAAACCCTTTCGTGAGCAGGATCTGCTGGACGCGGTATCTGCCGCGCTGCAGAGCGATATCAAACGTCGCGAGGTCGAGCAGCAGACTTCCAATCTGCATGCCGACTACCAGTCCCTGACTCCCCGTGAAAAGGAGGTCATGGCGCTTGCGGTCAAGGGGCTGATGAACAAGCAGATCGCGGGGCAGATGAACCTGAGTGAAATCACTATCAAGATTCATCGTTCTCATGCCATGAAGAAGATGCATGCCAAGTCCTTCGCGGATTTGGTGCGGATGGCTGAGGCCTTGGAAAGGGCATAGCCAAACTTCCTCTGCAGGAGCAAGGCTTGCCCGCGAAGGCGGCCTTAAAGCCGACCCGATATCACGAATCTACACCTGACCACTGTGGGAGCGAGCCTGCTCGCGAAGGCGGCCTGGTAGCCGACCCGAATTCGCGAATGTACCCAAACCCATTGTGGGAGCGAGCCTGCTCGCGATGAACGCCCAGATACCGCAGACATTCAGACAGCCAGCGTCATCGTTAACCACCATCGCGAGCAAGCTCGCTCCTACAGAGGGGAGGGGTGTCGATTAATATAGGTGGGAAGTTCAGCTGTTAGTTGGCGGCGCTGTTTCTTCATGGCGAACGAAAGGCATTGGCTGTATCGCATCGCCACCTTTCATTTCCGGTGTTCCTTTAAGTGCCAACATCAACTGTGCGGTTGCACTTGCCAGCGAACTGTTGAGGCCGGCCAATACCTGGTTGATTGCACTGACGCGCTGCGCCTTTTCTTCGGGGGACAGGTTTCGGTTGGCTTCCACCGCTTGCAACTGCGCCTGCTGTTCCTGGATCTTTTCCTGGAGTTCCTGCATCTGTTTGCGGATTTTTTCCACCATTTTGGCGTCGTCCTTCACCGGCGAGGCCTTGGTGTCCGAGGATGAAGCAGAGGCTTTCAGGCCTTCCAGCGAGAGGTTGACCTTGACCGACTCCCGGGGCGGCATGGACGTTGGTGCGGTGGCGGGATCGGTGGCCGCTTTCACCGGTTGTGCTGTCGGTATGTTCAACTGCAACTCTCTTGTATGAGTTGCATTGTGGTTAAAGGAAGTCCCTGTAATCGAATTCATGTCGTACAGTCCTGTGCGGCAAAGTTGGGGGCAAGTTCGAGGATTGTTTTTTAAAACGTATAGCCAGTCAAACGCGGAATCATGGTTTGGCGGGAATTCAGGGTTATTTGTCCGAGTTACTAAACTGAACTAAATGTAGTACTTGAAAGTTGTGCCTTGCACCTATCAGTGCTGAGGGGATAAACCCTCAGCACATCGTCTGTTAAATCATCAGCTAACGATTAGAAATCCCAGAACGCCGCCACCCAACGAAACGCATCACCATCCAGTGCCACCCGGCCAACGGACGGGAAGGGCAGGTGCGTTGCAACAAACAATTCACCGCTAGCCGCCGCTTCCTGCATCAGACGGACCCGTACGCGGACCGATTCTTCAGGGTCATGTTCGAAGCCGTTGTGCCAGTCAGGATGCTCGAAGGCCACCGGGAACAGGGCGTCGCCGGCGAAGGTCAGCTTCTCGCCGCCCGATTGCACGTAGACCACGCAGTGCCCGGGGGTGTGGCCGCCGGTCATCTTGGCGACCACGCCTGGCGCCACTTCGTGTTGGTCTTCGAAGGTGCGCACCTTGCTGGAAAACTCTTTGATGAAGGCATTGGCGGTTGCCCGCAGTACATCAGGTACCGGTGCCGGCATGTCGGTGTGGGTGAAGTCGGGTTCGGACCAGAAGTCGACCTCGGTTTGCGCCACGTGAATGCGCACGTCCGGGCTCAGTTTGTTTTTCACGTCGTCCACCAGCAGCCCGCCGATGTGGTCCATGTGCATGTGGGTGATCACGATGTCCGTGACGGACGCCAGATCGATGCCGGCCGCCGCCAGGCGTTTCGGGAACTGCCCGGCGCGCGGGAAGCCGGGGAACTGACCGCCCAGGCCTGCGTCGACCAGAATGATCTGCTCGCCGCTGCGCACCACCAGCACGTTCAGCGCCCAGTCGAAGGCGTCGGGGCCGAGGAACATCTGCTTGAACCACGCCTTGCGCGCTTCCGGGTCGGCGTTGGTGGACATGGTTTCGGTCGGCAGCGGCAGGACGCCGTCGCTGATCACCATAACGTCGATATCGCCAACCCGCACGGCGTAGCGCGAAGGGATCTGATACTCGGTCACCGGGCTTTGCGAGACTGGCTGGACTTCATTCTTCTGGGCGAAATGGTTGAGGTACGTAGTCATGGTCACTCTCCTGGTGAGGGGCGGTATGCCCATGGGGAGAGTGTGAGGGGAGGGGATCGCCATCGATATCATCCCCGGGTATAGCGGGGATGCACCTTAGCGTGATGGCACTAAGCACTTCGGTTGGGAATTTTCGGCATCTACCCCTGTAGGAGCGAGCATGCTCGCGATGGTCGTTAACGATGACGCTGGCTGCCTGATACCCCGCGGTGCCTGCGCCTCCATCGCGAGCATGCTCGCTCCTACAGGGGGCGGGTTTCGACAGCTTGTTCCAGCCAACTAAGGAATTCGGAAAACCCGCTGGAGTGTTTCACCCGCCGCGGATAAACCAGGGTATACCGCCCGCCGGTGACGATGCGCCCGTCATGCACCCGAACCAGTTGCCCATTGAGCAATTCATCCTGGGTCAGCACAGCGTCCACCAGGGCAATCCCCTGACCACACTTCACCGCGACAATGGCCGACTCCAACGTGTCGAACGTCAAATGCCCGTTATCTGGCCCGATCGAGCCGGGGTAATACTCTTCCCACCGCCGCCAGTCCAGGCGATCCATGCTCGAGTCCACCAGTCGCGCGCTCTTGAGCAGTTCCTGCGCCGTTGTGCCCTCCAGAAGCTGCGGCGAGCACACCGGAATCAATTCTTCCTCCCACAACTCCAACGCCTCGAAGTCGGGCCAGGTGGCGGTGCCGTAGGCGATCATCGCGTCGACCGATTCGAAGGCAAAATCCGGGAAGCGGTGATAGACCGTGTCGACGCTGACGGTCACCTGCGGATGCTCGCGATAGAACGCCGTCAGCCTGGGGATCAGCCAGCGCGCGGCCATGGTCGGATGCGCCCGCAGGCTGACGCTTCGGCCCACGGTGGAGAGCATGTGCGAGGCATCCGACAGCAGACCGATGACCTGTTCGGCCACCGGCACCAGCGAGCGGCCTTCGGCGGTCAGCACGATCCGGCGGGTGTGGCGTTCGAACAGGCGGGTGTCCAGGCGCGCCTCCAGCTGCGCGACCTGACGGCTGACCGCGCTCTGGCTGAGGTTGAGCTGCTCGCCCGCCTTGCCGAAGTTGCCGGTCTTGGCAACCGTCAGGAATGCCTGCAAAAGCTCGATCGAGGGCAGTTGGCGGCTCATGTTTCTATGCGTTCCTCACATGGAATTAATGCGCAGACATCACTGTAATTTCAGTATGCCGGGGCACATTCTTAGCTCAAACCTCGACGCTGCGCTACGCGTCATTCTCAACTCGGCGATTTCCCTCATGAACACTCCAGTTGCAGCTTTGGCCGGTGTATCGGCGCCTCAGGATAATCCACTGCCCCATGAAGTCGATGTGGTGATCATCGGCGGCGGCCTGATGGGCTGTGCCAGCGCGTACTACTTGAGCAAGGCGGGCAGCAAGGTGTTGCTGCTGGAAAAAAGCCTGCTGGCCGGTCAGCAGTCCTCCCGGGCCTGGGGTTTCGTGCGCCAGCAATCGCGGGACGAGGCTGAAGTGCCGTTGATGCAGGCCAGCATCGGCCTCTGGCGTTCGCTGGAGCGTGAGCTGCAGACCGACCTGGGCTGGCGCAACGACGGCTGCCTGTTCGTCGCCGGCAACGAGGAAGAACGCGAGGGCTATGCCTCCTGGCTGAGCGTCGCGCGCAGTTTTTCGATGGACACCGTGATGCTGTCGCCCCGGCAAGTGCTCGACAAGCTGCCGGGTTACGCCGTGCCGCAGTTGGGAGGGATTTTCACCGCCAGCGACGGTCAGGCCGAACCGACGCTGGTGGCGCGGGCCTTCGCCATGCGCGCCCGCGAACTGGGTGCGCAACTGGTGGAACACTGTGGCGCCCGAGGCATCGATGTCGCCGCCGGCCAGGTGGTCGGAGTGGAAACCGAGCGCGGTTATGTGAAGGCGAAAACCGTGATCTGCGCCGCCGGCGTCTCCACCTTTCGCCTGTTGCGAATGCTCGGCATCGAACTGCCGCAACAACTGGTGCGCGGCACGGTGGCGCGGACCACCGCCGGGCCGACCCTGAGCGGTATCTCCACCATCGCCAATGGTGTGGGTTTTCGCCAGCGCCTGGACGGCAGTTTCAACATCGCCGACGACGCCCATGTCGATGTCGACATGACCCTCGGCCACCTGCGTGCCCTGCACTGGTACGCGCCGTCGCTGTGGGCGCACCGCAAGTCGTTTCGTTTCAACCTCAACGGCGCCTGCCTGACCGACCTGCATCAGCGCATGCCCTGGTCGCAAGCCTCGCGTCTGGGCGAGGGCATTCATGAGCGCAATCCGCTGATCAAGCCCAACGAGAAGGGCCTGGGCACTGCCATGCGCTCGCTCAAGGCGGCGTTCCCGGGGCAGATCAATACACAGATTGCCGACCGCTGGGCGGGGGCCATCGATGTGCTGCCCGACGGCATCCCGGTGATCGACGCACAGACTTCACCCCGAGGCCTGGCGATCGCCACCGGGTTCTGCGGGCACGGTTTCGCCATGGGGCCGATCGTGGGCAAGACCCTGGCGGACTGGATCGATAAGGGCGATCCGGGCCTGGACATGCGCCAGCTGCGCCTGTCGCGTTTCGCCGAGGGCGACGTCAAGCCGCCTTCATCGCTGTTCTAGTCGTTTGCTCATGTCCACGTGCTGACCTGAAGGGGAAATTCGGTGACTACAAACAACAACTACTACGACCCGGCCTCGTTGGCGGGCAAGGCACCGCCGATCAACGACGAGACCGACATCCTGATCGTCGGCGCGGGGCCTGCGGGACTGGAGGCGGCGTTGACCGCCATTGGCCATGGTCTGCGCGTCACGCTGGTGGATGAAAACCCGGTGCCTTTGGAGACCATGGGCGAGGAAGTGCCGCTGCATTTCGGCGGACGCATGGGCGCGGCGGTGTCCAATCGCAATAGCGTGCTGCAGACCTTGCTCGATGCACGCCCGGAGATTTCAGAAGCGCTCGAAGCCGGTGTCGATGTGCGGCTTGGCACGGCGGTCTGGGGGTTGTTTCCTCAGCAACCTACCGCCGCGTGGATCGAAGGCGCAGTAGCAGGCTTGGCCGATGAAGACAACGCGTGGCTGCTGCGCTTCAAACAAGTGATCGTCGCTGCGGGCCGGCGTGACATGGGCCTGGCGTTCGCCGGCTGGGATCGACCCGGTGTGATGGGCGTCAGTGCGGCGCATCGATTGGCGACGGTTTATCAGGCGCTGGACGCCAATCGTGCGGTGCTGGTCGGTAGCGATACCCAGGCGCTGGTCACGGCTCACGCTTTGGTCGCCAGTGGTGTGCAGATTGCGGCGATCATCGAGCAGGCTGCGCAGGTCAGTGGCGATCAAACGCTGCTGAATCAACTGGTGGAGCAGGGCGCTCAACTGCTGACCGGGCATGTGGTGCGCGAGGCGCTTGGCGATGGATTCGGGGTCAAGAGCATAAAAGCCGTGGCGATCGACACCGAAGGCCACCCGCTTGAGGGCACCTTGATCGAGATCGAATGCGACACGGTGCTGCTCGGTGTGGCAGCCATCCCCGCAATCGAACTGATGGAAGCCACGGGATGCCGCATGTCATTCCAGGCCAGCCGTGGCGGTCACGCACCCGATATCGACCCTGCGCAACGCACCTCGTTGCCCTTCGTGCTGGTGGCTGGCGATTGCGCTGGCGTCTGGCCGTCGAAAAGCCTCGACGAGGACATTGCCCGACGCGAAGGCCGGATCGCCGCGCACACCGCGTTGCTCGCGCTCGGTGCGGTCATTGCGCCGGATGAGCAACCATCGATTCCCGACCAACCGGTCTGCGACATTGCCGCCAACCGCACGGCCTGGGTGAGGGCGACCACGCTGCACGCGCAGAACCCGCCCTTCGTCTGCCAGTGTGAAGAGGTGACAGCCAACGAGATTCTCGGACAGCAACCGCCGCGATACCTGCAATGGACGCCCGCCGAGGCGTCGCTGGAAATCACCATGCAAAACGACACGCCCAATCCGGACGTGACCAAGCGCCTGACTCGCGCCTGCATGGGCCCGTGCCAGGGCCGCCGTTGCCGCGAACAGGTGGCGGCATTGCTCAGCATTGGTGCCGGTGTGGGTGTCGAGGCCATCGCGCTGGCCTCGTTTCGTCCGCCGGTGCGCCCGCTGTCGATGCGTCAGGCCGGGCAAGTCGAGGAAACACCGCAGATGCACAGCCGCTGGGATGCCTGGTTCGACATGCCATCGCAGTGGACGCCGTTCTGGCTGTGCAACGGCGAGCAGACCGTCGCCAGCCGTCGACCTGAAACCGAGCCGCAATCCACCGCGCTGAACCACGAGGGCTGACACCATGCAAACCGTTAAAAAATCCGCCTCCAGCGCATCCGTGGTCATCGTCGGTGGCGGCGTGACCGGCCTGAGCGCTGCCTGGTGGCTGGCCCGGGATGGTGTCGACGTGCTGGTGCTCGAAGCCGGCCTGATCGGCTGGGGCGCTTCGGGCCGCAACGGCGGCGGCTGCTCCCACCACCACAGTCCGCTGTTTGTCGAAGAGCAAAGGCTGTGGCCGATGATGGACGAGCTGCTCGGTTATCCCACCGAGTATCGTCCGGACCGCATCAGCATCGATCTCACCGAGCACCAGGTTTCCCTCGATCAGAAGGTGGTGAACGAAGCGGCCTGGTATGGCTTGCAGGTTGATCTGCTGGACCCGCAGCAGGTGCGCGAACTGGTGCCCTTTGCCGGCGACAACGTATTGGCCGGTTTCTATTACCACTTCGGCGGTCACGCCAATCCGCATCGCACCTTGCAGGCTTACGCCTGGGCGCTGCAGAACCTGGGCGGGCGAGTGCTTGAACATACGCCGGTGGTTGAGGTAGTGCGGGACGGCGACCGGGTGACCGGCGTGCGCACCGCCCAAGGCCTCATTTCCTGTGATCATCTGGTGATTGCCGCAGGGCCGCACACGGGCGTGCTGGCGGCGCAACTGGGCGTGGAGATTCCGCTAGTCACGGCGCGGGCGGAAATGATCGTCACCGAGCCGCTGCCGTTGCTTGAAGTGGGCGGTGTCGATGGCAATGGCCTGTACGGCCGGCAGACCCTGCGCGGCAACCTGGCTTACGGTGGCGGGCCCCATGAGTGGGTCGATCTGGCGGACCTGCACGGTGCCCGGCCGCAATCGACGCCGCTGCAATGCAACATCGCCAAACGCCTGGCCGAGCTGTTCCCCAAGGTCGCCCACAAGCGGGTGATACGCAGCTGGGCAGGGTTCATCGAAAACACCCCGGACGGGCGTCCGGTCATCGATCGGCCTGCTGCGCTGGACAACCTCACCGTCGCCACCATGTCCGGTGTCGGCTTCGGGCTTTCTCCGGCGAGCGGTCATGCCATTCGCGACCTGGTCATGGACGGCAAGTGCAGTTTCGCCGATCTTTCCACCTTCTCACTCTCGCGTTTCAGCGCCCTCGAATCCGACTGGCAGGCCATTCAGGGCTGGTTGCCGCTGCCGATGCCGGCGGCATAGAAAGACGTTCTTAGAATCCATCCTCCAATAAAAAAAGGATCGACCATGAAACGAATACTGCGCAACTTGACCCTGGCGGCCTCTCTCGGCCTGACTTTGTGTGCCTTCACCGCGCCCGCCAGCGCGGCCCAGGAAAAACTGCGATTTGGCGTGGCCGCCGAGCCGTACCCGCCGTTCCTGGTGAAGACGCCTACCGGGCAATTCACCGGCTTCGAACCTGACCTGATCCGTGCCCTGTGCGAGCAGATGAAGGCCGAGTGCGAGATCAAGGAAGTGGCGTGGGACGGCATCATTCCGGCGTTGATCGCCAACAAGTTCGACGTGCTGTTCAACTCGATGGGCATCAGCCCCGAGCGTCAGAAAGTGATCGCCTTTTCCCGTCCCTACTATGAAACCACCGGCATTTTCGTCGCGGCCAAGGACATCGATGTAACGCTGACGCCCGAAGGCCTCGCCGGCAAGGCCATCGGCGTGCAGGGCTCGACCACCAATGCCGAATTCATCCGCACCGCCTATGGCAATACCTCCGACATCCGCATCTACAACACCCAGGACGACTGCAACGCCGACCTGATCGCCGGCCGCATCGATGTGATGTTCCTCGACAAGCTCGGCGACATCGAATTCCTCAAGTCCAAGGACGGTTTGGCGTTCGAAGAGAAGGGTACCGGCAGCGTCAAGATGGACCCTTTGAAATACGGACTGGGCGTCGGCGCTGGCATGCGCAAAAGCGACGTCGAACTCAAGACCCAGATCGATCAGGCGCTGACCCAGTTGTATGACTCGGGCAAGTACACGCAGATATCACAGAAGTATTTCCCGATCGATCTGTGGCCGCACTGAAAGCTGAAGCAACCCCATTCAACCACCCTGGATCTACCCACGAGAGCATAAAAATGAGCGTTTTCACTCACGTCACTGTCGGTACCAACGATCTGCAAAAAGCCCGCACCTTTTACGACAAGGTGCTCGGCGCCCTCGGCCAGAAACGCATCGCTGACCTGGAGGACAACGGCTCGATATGGGGTGAAAGTGCGCCATCGTTCTTTGTGCTCAAGCCTGCCAATGGTGCGCCGGCGACTGTGGGCAATGGCGTGACCGTGAGCTTCGAAGCGCCGGATCGTGCGGCGATTGATGCGTTCCATGCCGCGGCGCTGGCCGGTGGCGGCACCTGTGAAGGCCAGCCTGGCCCACGGGGTTGGGCGCCGAATGCCTATGCTGCCTATGCCCGGGATCTGGATGGCAACAAACTCGCGGCCTACTGCTTCAAACCCGCGTAACTCGGTCTAATGTGGGAGCGGGGTTGTTCGCAAAAACAAAACCCCCACCAAAAAACCTGTTGCCTTCCCCCCCCCCCTCT
>NZ_JBSVXG010000095.1:0-21479 GCF_054070595.1 Pseudomonas sp. SDO55104_S430
GCGGGCAAGCCTCGCTCCTACAAAGGCGCAATAAAAAACCGGGCGGCTTTTGGGCCGCCCGGTTCTGGTCAAACGGTTACAGATGCGATTCGGCGTATTCGGCCAGAATCGAGCGAGGCACCCCTTGCAGGGTGATGTGCACGCCGTTCGGGAAGTCCTTGAAGCGTTCGGTCAGGTAGGTCAGCCCGGAGCTGGTCGCGGACAGGTAAGGGGTGTCGATCTGTGCCAGGTTGCCCAGGCACACCACTTTGGAACCGGCGCCGGCACGGGTGATGATGGTTTTCATCTGGTGCGGCGTGAGGTTCTGGCATTCGTCGATCAGGATCAGGCTTTGCTGGAAGCTGCGGCCTCGAATGTAGTTGAGGGATTTGAACTGCAACGGCACTTTGCTGAGGATGTAGTCAACGCTGCCATGGGTGCTTTCGTCATCCATGTGCAAGGCTTCGAGGTTGTCGGTGATGGCGCCCAGCCAAGGCTCCATTTTTTCCGCTTCGGTGCCGGGCAAAAAGCCGATTTCCTGGTCCAGGCCCTGCACGCTGCGGGTGGCAATGATGCGGCGATAACGCTTGCTGACCATGGTCTGCTCGATCGCAGCGGCCAGGGCCAGAATGGTTTTACCGGAACCGGCGGCGCCGGACAGGTTGACCAGATGGATGTCCGGATCGAGCAAGGCGAACAGCGCCAGGCTCTGGTAGATGTCGCGAGGCTTGAGCCCCCAGGCTTCCTGGTGCAGCAGCGGCTCCTGATGCAGATCGAGGATCAGCAGCTGATCGTTCTCGATCTCCTTGATCCAGCCGACGAAGCCCTGCTCATCAATGATGAACTCGTTGATGTGCACCGCCGGCAGGTTGTCGATCATTTTCACCTGATGCCAGGTGCGACCATGACCCTGACGGGTTTCGACCTTGCTCACCAGATCCCAGAACGACCCCTTCATCTCGTGATAACCATTAGGCAGCAACGAAACGTCGTCTACCAGTTGGTCAGTGCTGTAGTCCTCGGCCGCGATCCCGCACGCGCGGGCCTTGAGGCGCATGTTGATGTCTTTGGTCACCAGCACCACCGACTTCTTCAGGTGGCGCGCCTGCAGGTCGATCAGCTGGTTGATGATGATGTTGTCGTTAAGGTGCTCGGGCAGAATGATGCTCGGCTCGGCGCGCTTGCTCATCAGAATTGACAGCAAGCCTTTCGGGCCACCCTTGCCCCGCTGGATCGGCACACCCTGTTCCACATCTTCGGGCGTGGCGTCGCCCAGGGTCTTGTCGATCAGCCGGATGGCCTGGCGGCATTCGGCGGCGACGCTGTGATGCCCGCTCTTGAGCTTGTCGAGCTCCTCAAGCACGGTCATTGGGAGGGCGACGTGGTGTTCTTCGAAATTGAGCAGCGCGTTTGGATCGTGAATCAATACGTTGGTATCGAGTACATAAAGGATTGGCTGGTTGGAAGAAGAGCTACGTCCGTGATCATCCATACTCGGTCACCTTTGTGGGAGCCATTGGACGCAATACCTTGACGGTTATGCGCCTCGAAGTGACTGCCGAATTCACCTGCGGGGACTCAAGTGAACTGCGCACGAGTAGGGTCTTGGAGGACGCCACCTGTGCTGCAGGTTTCGGCTGTCTGTCTTCGTAATACTCCAAAACCCATGACAGGAAAAAGCACTTTGACGCTTTTTTGAAGTTTATTTTGCAGAGTGACGAAAAGCCCTTGGCGGACTGCCATCATCCGTTTACAGTCGGAAATCAACCTGCTGCAAAATCCCTCCGAAAATCGCCCCGAACCCAATGTTTACGGGCTTTTCCTGTTTTCAGCGAAAACCGTCCTGGCAATCCTCCCAACCGATCCCGCTCTGCGACGTTTGCGTCAGCAGCCAGGGCAACGCGGTTTTCAGCCCGTCCTGCTTCACATTGAAATTGATCACGCCATGACGCCACAGCAGCATCAGGGTCAGCACCCGTTGTGCGCTCTGCGGGCCCTTGAGTTTGCCGGCGCCGTCCTGGGCATCGATGTCCCACAGGGCCACCTGCAGGCCCTGGGACTTGAAGAACGGCTCGGCGTCCGAGCGGCGCTGGCCATCGGGTGGACGGAACAGCGGCACGTAGTTCTCCGGCAGTTTGCCTTTGACCAGATCGACGCTGCGCCGGACCGAGTCCTGCCAGTCCTGCCAATGGCTGTGGGAGCGGAATTCCCAGCCCTGCACGCCGACACACTGGGTCGAAAAGGTTGATTGCAGATTGGCCACCGAGCCTTGAGCCAGACGCGTCTGAATGTCCTTGCCGAGGACGAAGAAGGTGCCGCTCATGTTCGCCTTGCGCAGGTAATCGGCCACCCAGTCGGTGTTGTCGGGCGCGGCATTGGCGGCGCTGTCGAAGGTCAGCAGGAACAGACGGTCATGCATGCCGTCGCCATTGCGTTCGTAGTCGCCGAATTGATCGACTTCGCTGGTGGTCTGCGGAAACAGCGCAGCCTTGCGCAGCTGTTCGTCCAGGTACTGGGCATGGAACAGGCGGCTGGGTTCGGCCCACTTGATGTAGTAGCTGTCTTCGCCGATCTGGAATTTGCCGGCTTGCTCACGCAGGGTCGGCATGTCCTCCACCAGGAAGCAGAACGACGCATCCTGATCGCAGCTCCGCTGGGCGAAATTGAAGCTGGTCAGCAAGCGTTGCCACATCCGTTCGCGTACGCGGTTGACCGACTCCATGTTGACCGTGCGCAGGCCCAGCCGCTGGGCCAGTGCGGGCTCATCCAGTGCTTCGCTGTCCTGCAGTCCGTGGGCGAACATGAGGATTTCGGCGCGCGAGGCCACGTCGAACAGCGTCGGATTGGTGAGTTTTTCCGGCCAGGTGCCGCGATCGAGCGTCGCCACCTCGCCCGGCGCCGCCATGGCGCCGAAGCTCAGGAGCCAGGCCGTGAATAGAAAAGCGATACGCAATGGGATGTCTCCATAACAAAACCCGCGCCGCACTATATCGCGGGAAGATCAAAAGATCGCATGACACCACCGATCACCTATCACACCGATAGCTGGAGTCATCACGGACAACCCCCTAGAATCGCCCCCACGATTAAAGGAGACGACTTCATGCTGATGGTGATTTCACCCGCCAAGACCCTCGATTACGAAACACCGCCGGCGACCCAGCGCTTTACCCAGCCGCAATACCTGGACCATTCCCAGGAGCTGATCCTGCAACTGCGCGACCTGACGCCGGCGCAGATCAGTGAGTTGATGCACGTCTCCGACAAGATCGGCGGGCTCAACGCCGCGCGTTTCGGCAGCTGGACCCCGGCATTCACCCCGGAAAACGCCAAGCAGGCGTTGCTGGCATTCAAGGGCGATGTGTACACCGGGTTGAACGCGCAAACCTTCAGCGAAGCCGATTTCGATTACGCCCAAAAGCATCTGCGCATGCTCTCCGGCCTCTATGGCCTGCTGCGCCCGCTGGACCTGATGCAACCTTATCGCCTGGAAATGGGCACCAAGCTGGCTAACGCTCGCGGCAAGGACCTGTATGCCTTCTGGGGTTCGCGCATCAGCGAATGGCTGAACGAAGCCCTGGCCGACCAGGGTGACGATGTCCTGCTGAACCTGGCCTCCAACGAGTACTTCTCGGCGGTCAAACGCAGCGCCCTGAACGCGCGGATCATCAATACCGAGTTCAAGGACCTGAAGAACGGCCAGTACAAGATCATCAGCTTCTACGCCAAGAAGGCCCGGGGCCTGATGAGCCGATTCGTCATCGCAGAACGGATCAATAATCCCGATGCCCTCAAACAGTTCGACGTCCAGGGCTATCGCTTCTGCGCCGAGCAATCCAAACCGGACAATCTGGTTTTCCTGCGCGATCACGCACCCGAGTGATCCATTAAAAGCGGCGCAGCAGTGGAAACCCGCTCTGCGCCGCTCTACTGATACCCCCTATAATCCCCGCTCGATTCGCCATTTTTATGGCGCCAAAAACACAACAGTCAATTTTCTAACTTTACTTTCATTCGACTTCGATCATTTTTTTCAGTAGTGGCACTGAAAATTTTTATCGGTACTGGCAAAAAACTATCCCCTGCGATTATCCGCCTATATATAAAGGGCGAAACGGCAAGTGCTATCAATATGAAAGCAGTGCCATCTTTCTCAATATTTCAAGAAATTTCAGAAATCACGATGGCCGGATCGGAACTATGTCCGAATGCACTGCTCGAACCACCGGTAACGAATTTCTTCGAGATTGTGAGAAATAACTTACGCAGAACAGAGATCCATGTAGCGAAGTTATCCCTGTAACTTCCACAGACTTATCTCTGATTTGGGCAATATTGAACGGACAGCGAAGACCCCTCTATGGCTATTTCCAACAGAGCCTGGGCAGCGCATCTATAGCGTGCTCAGCAGAGCACCCAAATACTTGATTTTCATGGCTTTCGCCTGACATCAAGGGCACGGAAAGGTTGCACGAATATCTTCTGAGCAGAGGATTGGCTGCATTACAGGGCACGCCAAACAATAAGCCCTGACGACGCACACCTTGAGTGCACTTATTTAGACACTCGTAACTTACATGCCACCACGAGGCATTGTTGCGCCTGTGCGCCGCACTTTCGAGTGCACTTAAAACGCTGAAAACGATGAACTATGACCATCTAATGGTTGAAGTTATTACAGGCTTGATAATAGAGAGGTAATTGCGATGCGCATCAGCATATTTGGTTTGGGTTACGTTGGCGCAGTGTGTGCCGGTTGCCTGTCTGCACGGGGTCATGACGTCGTTGGCGTCGATGTTGCCAAAGACAAGATCGATATGATCAATGCCGGCAAATCGCCGATCGTTGAACCGGGCCTGGGCGAGCTTCTGGCACAGGGTATCCAGACCGGTCGCCTGCGTGGCACCACCAACTTCTCCGAAGCGATCCGTGACACTGACCTGTCGATGATCTGCGTCGGTACGCCGAGCAAGAAGAACGGCGACCTGGAACTGAACTACATCGAGGCCGTGTGCCGCGAAATCGGTTTTGTCCTGCGTGAAAAATCCACCCGTCACACCATCGTGGTGCGCAGCACCGTGTTGCCGGGCACCGTGGCCAACGTGGTCATCCCGATCCTGGAAGACTGCTCCGGCAAGAAGGCGGGCGTCGATTTCGGCGTCGCCGTGAACCCTGAGTTCCTGCGCGAAAGCACCGCCATCGCCGACTACGACCAGCCGCCAATGACCGTCATCGGCGAGTTCGACAAGGCTTCGGGCGACGTCCTGCAATCGCTGTACGAAGAACTCGACGCGCCGATCATCCGCAAGGACATCGCCGTCGCCGAGATGATCAAGTACACCTGCAACGTGTGGCACGCCGCCAAGGTGACCTTCGCCAACGAGATCGGCAACATCGCCAAGGCCGTCGGCGTCGACGGTCGTGAAGTGATGGACGTAGTCTGCCAGGACAAGACCCTGAACCTGTCCCAGTACTACATGCGTCCGGGCTTCGCCTTCGGTGGCTCCTGCCTGCCGAAAGACGTGCGCGCCCTGACCTACCGCGCCAGCTCCCTGGACGTAGAAGCGCCGCTGCTCAACTCGCTGATGCGCAGCAACGAATCCCAGGTGCAGAACGCCTTCGATATCGTTTCCAACCACGACAAGCGCAAAGTCGCCCTGCTGGGCCTGAGCTTCAAGGCCGGCACCGACGACCTGCGTGAAAGCCCGCTGGTTGATCTGGCCGAAATGCTGATCGGCAAGGGTTACGACCTGAGCATCTACGACAGCAACGTCGAGTACGCCCGTGTCCACGGCGCGAACAAGGACTACATCGAGTCGAAAATCCCTCACGTGTCCTCGTTGCTCAACTCCGACTTCGACGAAGTGATCAACAACTCCGACGTGATCATCCTGGGCAACCGTGACGAGAAATTCCGCGCCCTGGTGCAGGACGTTCCGCACGGCAAGCAAGTGATCGACCTGGTGGGCTTCATGTCTCAGGCCACCAGCGCGCAAAGCCGAGCTGAAGGCATCTGCTGGTAAGGCAGCCTTCCTGTAGGAGCGAGCACGCTCGCGATGAACGCAAGAACACCGCGGGGTATCAGGTACCCAGCGTCATCGTTGGCGACCATCGCGAGCATGCTCGCTCCTACAGGTTCTACGGATCGAGACGGATGCAAATTATGCTCAGGCTAAAGCACGGCCTGCTCCAGGCCGCCGGTTGGCTGTTTTATCTAAGTCTGTTGATGGGCATCGCCGTTGCGCTGCCTGTGTCCACATTCGACCCCGAGTCGAAGGACTTCATTTTCCTGATCGGTATCGTCGGTATCTGGCGCTACTCGATGGGGGCCACGCACTTTGTGCGCGGCATGCTGTTTCTGTACGTGGTCTACCCGCACCTGCGGCGCAAAGTGCGCAAGCTGGGCAAGGCGGCGGACCCGTCCCACGTATTTCTGATGGTCACCAGTTTCCGGATCGATGCGCTGACCACCGCGCAGGTCTACAGCTCGGTGATCCGCGAAGCCATCGACTGCGAGCTGCCGACCACCGTGGTCTGTTCCATCGTGGAAATGTCCGATGAGCTTCTGGTCAAGAGCCTGTGGAAGCGGATGAACCCGCCTGCCCGGGTCAAGCTCGACTTCGTACGCATTCCCGGCACCGGCAAGCGCGACGGCCTGGCCTACGGTTTCCGCGCCATCTCCCGTCACCTGCCGGACGACCGCGCCGTGGTGGCGGTGATCGACGGCGACACCGTGCTCGGCGAAGGCGTAGTGCGCAAGACCGTGCCGTGGTTCCAGATGTTCGGCAACGTCGGCGGCCTGACCACCAACGAATTCTGCGAAGTGCGCGGCGGCTACATCATGAGCGAATGGCACAAGCTGCGTTTCGCCCAGCGTCACATCAACATGTGCTCGATGGCCCTGTCCAAGCGCGTGCTGACCATGACCGGGCGGATGTCGGTGTTCCGCGCGACCGTGGTGACCAACCCGGAATTCATCGCCGACGTGGAAAGCGACTCGCTGCAACACTGGCGCCTGGGCCGCTTCAAGTTCCTGACCGGCGACGACAAGTCCAGCTGGTTCAGCCTGATGCGCCTGGGCTACGACACCTTCTACGTGCCGGATGCCGCGATCAACACCGTCGAGCACCCGCCGGAAAAGAGCTTCATCAAGGCCAGTCGCAAGCTGATGTTCCGCTGGTACGGCAACAACCTGCGTCAGAACTCCCGTGCCCTGGGCCTGGGGATCCGGCGCCTGGGTGCGTTCACGTCCGTGGTGCTGTTCGATCAGCGCGTGTCGATGTGGACGTCGCTTCTGGGCCTGACCGTGGCACTGCTCGCCAGCTTCAAGTACGGCACCGCGTTCATCCTGGTGTACCTGCTGTGGATCGGCATCACCCGTCTGATCCTGACCCTGTTGCTGTCCTGCTCCGGCCACCGGATCGGGCCCGCTTACCCGGCGATTCTCTATTACAACCAGATCGTTGGCGCGCTGGTGAAGATCTACGTGTTCTTCCGCCTCGACCAACAGTCCTGGACTCGCCAGCCCACTTCTCTGTCCCGTGATCTCGCCAGCTTTCAACGTTGGTTCAACACCTGGTCGTCTCGGACCATGACCTTCTCCGCCGGCAGCATTTTCGTCGCCGTGCTGCTGATGATGGTCTGACCGAACTCGCCTGAATTAACTAGGAAAACGCCCCTTATGAATACCGCCGTCAACGCCAACGTAGTGCACGAATCCGAAGCCCAGCGCCAGCACGCCCGGGTCAAAATCCCGGCCAAGCTGCGGTTCTTCGGCCCAGACCGTACGCCGGTCGAAGCACGAGTGATCGACCTGTCCGCCGGTGGCCTGGCCTTCAACGCCGGTCAGCTGCCGCTCAAGGCTGGCGACGTGTACAAGGCCCGCCTGCAATTTGTCATCGACAACCTCGGCCTGGCCATGGACGTCGAATTGCAGGTGCGTTCCTACGATCGCCAGACCGGTCGCGCCGGTTGCCAGTTCCAGAACCTGGAGCCGCAGGACATCTCGACCCTGCGCCACCTGATCACTTCGCACCTGGCGGGCGATCTCGTCAGCATCGGCGAAATGCTCGCGACCCTGCAGCGCGACAACTTCACCAAGGCGCGCAAGAACAAGGACGGCGGCCATGGCATGAGCGCGTTCGGGCGCCTGAAAGCCGTGACGTTCAGCCTGGGGGTTTTCGTCGTCGGCGTGGCGGCGTTCGGTTTCATTTTCAAATCGGTGTACGGCATGTACTTCGTCAGCCACGCCCAGGCCGGTCTGGTCAGCGTGCCGGGCATCAACATCACCATGCCGCGCGACGGCACCGTGCAGAGCCTGGTCAAAGCCGACGGCGTGGCGGCCAAGGGCGCACCGCTGGCGACCTTCAGCACCAGCATGCTCGACGTGCTCAAGGGCCACCTGGAAGGCGATCAACTGGCGCCGGCCAAGGTCGAGGAACTGTTCGGCAAGCAAATGACCGGCACCCTGACTTCGCCGTGCGATTGCACCGTGGGCCAGCAACTGGTTGCCAACGGTCAGTACGCCAGCAAGGGCGATGTGATCTTCCAGCTGGTGCCGCGCAACACCGAAGCCAATGTCGAGGCGCGCTTCTCCTATCGCCAGTTCGGCGACGTGCTGCCAGGCACCGCCGTGCGCTTCCAGATCGCCGGTGAAGACAAGACCCGCACCGGCAAGATCGTCAGCAGCACCAGCCTGAAAAGCGCCGACCTGTCCTCCGACATCCGCGTGCTGATCCAGCCTGACGAAGCCCTGGACAGCACCCTCGCCGGCCGCCCGGTGGAAGTGAACAGCGACCGCGGCCCGAACCTGAACTGGCTGATCGACAAAGCCATGGCTGCTGGTCTGTAACCGGAGGACATGCCTGTGACTTCTATCCAAAGAACACCACAGTCCCTGTGGGAGCTGGCTTGCCAGCGATTGGATCAACTCGGTTTGTCTGATGCACCGCGGTGCCTGAATCGCTGGCAAGCCAGCTCCCACAAGGGCCATGCGTTGTGTGCACTGGCGCTTGCCGTCAGCCTCACCGGCTGCGCCGGCCTGCCCGACCAGCGCCTGGCCAACGAAGCCCTCAAGCGTGGCGACACCGCCACCGCCGCGGCGAACTACCAGCAGCTCGCAGACCTGGGCTACAGCGAAGCCCAGGTCGGTCTGGCCGATATCCAGGTGGACAGCCGTGACCCGGCGCAGATGAAGCAGGCCGAGGCCACTTACCGCGCCGCCGCCAGCGTCTCGCCCCGTGCCCAGGCACGCCTGGGTCGTCTGCTGGTGGCCAAGCCCGGCTCCACCGAAGCCGAACAGCACGAAGCCGAAGGCCTGTTGAAAAAGGCCTCGGCCGCCGGTGAAGGCAACACCCTGATTCCGCTGGCCATGCTGTACCTGCAATACCCGCACAGCTTTCCCAATGTGAATGCGCAGCAGCAGATCAGCCAATGGCGCGCCGAAGGCAAGCCGGAAGCGGGCCTGGCGCAAGTGCTGCTGTATCGCACCCAGGGCACCTACGACCAGCATCTGGATGACGTGGAAAAGATCTGCAAAGCCGCGATCAACACCACCGACATCTGCTACGTCGAACTGGCCACGGTCTATCAGAAAAAGGCCCAGCCGGAACAGCAGGCCGAGTTGATCAAGCAAATGCAGGCGGCCCACAGCCGCGGCACCGTCTCTGCTCAGCGCGTGGACAGCGTCGCTCGCGTGCTGGCCGATCCGACCCTGGGCAAGACCGACGAGAAAACCGCGCAGTCGCTGCTCGAACCGATCGCGCCGGGCTACCCGGCCTCGTGGGTGACACTCGCGCAACTGATCTACGACTTCCCGGAACTGGGCGACGTCGACCAGATGATGAAGTACCTGGACAACGGCCGCGCCGCCGACCAACCCCGCGCCGAGCTGTTGCTGGGCAAGCTGTACTACGAAGGGAAAATGGTCCCGGCCGACGCCAAGGTCGCCGAGGAACACTTCCAAAAAGCCGTCGGCCGTGAGGTCGCCGCCGATTACTACCTCGGCCAGATCTATCGCCGCGGTTACCTGGGCAAGGTCTATCCGCAGAAGGCTCTCGACCATCTGCTGACCGCTGCGCGCAACGGCCAGAACAGCGCCGACTTCGCCATCGCCCAGCTGTTTTCCCAAGGCAAGGGCACCAAACCCGACCCGCTCAACGCTTACGTCTTCAGCCAGTTGGCCAAGGCCCAGAACACTCCGCAGGCCACCGAGCTTGCGCAAACCATCGAAGCCCAGTTGCCGCCTGCGCAACTTGCCGAGGCCCAGCGCCTGTTGAAACAGGAACAGGCCAGTCGCGGTGCCTTGAGTCAGAACACGCTGCAACTGCACGCCCTGCAAGAAGAGGACGGCGAGGAAACCCTATGAAGTTGAATCCATTCGTACAAGCCGGTATCGGCCTGACATTCGCCGTGTTGTGGTCCTGCCCGACACTGGCGGCCATGACTGAAGAGCCGAAGAACTTCGGCCTGGACGTGAAAATCACCGGTCAGTCCGAAGACGACCGCGACCTGGGCACCCAGAGCGGCGGCGACGTCAATGGCGTGGGCCTGGATCTGCGTCCATGGATCTATGGCGAAAGCGGCGCGTGGAGCGCCTACGCCATGGGTCAGGCGGTGACCTCCACCGACATCATCGAGACCGACACCCTGCAACAGGCCGACGGCACCGAGACCACCGACAACGGCGATCGCAAGGCCAAGAAAAACTACCTGGCGATGCGCGAGTTCTGGGTCGGCTACAGCGGCTTCACGCCATACCCCGGCGAGATCCTCAAGTTCGGTCGCCAGCGCCTGCGCAACGACGACGGCCAATGGCGCGACACCAACATCGAAGCCCTGAACTGGACCTTCGACACCACCTTGCTGCGCGCCAACGCCGGTATCGCCGAACGTTTCAGCGAGTACCGCACCGACCTCAAGGAACTGTCGCCACAGGACAAGGACCGCCTGCACGCCTACGCCGATGCCGCGTACCAGTGGACCCCGGGCAACTGGGTCGGCATTCGCGGTCATCACACCCACGATGACGGCAAGCTCGACTACCCGACACCGGGTGAACCGGCCGACACCCTGGACAAGAAACAGAACGGCGACATCAGCTGGCTGGGCCTTACCGCCGACAGCGACGCCTACAACTGGCGCAACACTAACCAGCTCAATTACTGGGGCAGCATCACCGGCATGAGCGGCGACCGCGACACGGTCAACCCGCTGAACGCCGATGGCACCGCGCCCGCCCAAGCCAAGCGCAGCGGCGATGTCGACGGCTGGGCCACCGACCTGGGCGTGCGCCTGCGTCTGGATCCGCAATGGCAAGTCGGTGCGGCCTACGCCCGTGCCAGCGCCGATTACGAACAGAACGGCCTGGAAAGCAACCGCTCGAACTTCACCGGTACCCGCTCGCGAGTCCATCGTTTCGGCGAGGCCTTCCGTGGCGAAATGAACAACCTGCAAACCGCCACGCTGTTCGGTTCGTGGATGCTCAACGACGAATACGACGCCAGCCTGATCTACCACAAGTTCTGGCGTGTCGACGGCAACAAGCCGGTGGGCAGCAACGGTATCGACGCGGTGCAGAACAACACCGACGACGTGACCGGCGCCGTGCTCTCCAGCACTTCGCTGCCGCTCAACGACGGTGAAAAAGACATGGGTCAGGAAATGGACCTGGTGGTCACCAAGTACTTCAAGCAAGGGCTGCTGCCGGCCTCGCTGAGCCAGGCGGTGGACGAGCCTTCGGCGCTGGTGCGTTTCCGTGGTGGCGTGTTCAAGCCGGGTGATGCCTACGGCAAAGAAGTCGATTCGTACATGCACCGCGCGTTCATCGACGTGATCTGGCGCTTCTGATGCACATTGCGAAGGGAGTCTCCCAGATGAATCATCAAGCCTTCAAAGGCTCGATCAGCCTGTTGGCCGGCGCGATGCTGCTGGCCAGCATGAGTGCCTTCGCCAATGTGGAGCCGGCCTCTCAACCAGGCAAACCGGCAACCATGGCCAAAGAGCTGCAACAGGCCAAGACCTACACCGTCACCAGCGCACCCACTGCGCCGCTGGAAATGAGTGCGCCGAAACTGCCGGACCTTTCGGGCTACACCGCCGAGGCCATCGCCGCCAAAGTGGTGCGCAGCAAGGCCGGCAAGATCAGCGTGCGCCGGATGATGCAGGAAGACGCCCTGAAAGACTTCATTGGCGGCGACAACAAGATGGCCGAATGGGTGGTGCGTCAGCACGGCATCCCTCAGGCGATCTTCGTCGACGACGGCTACATGAACCTCAAGGACCTGGCGAAGAAACTGCCCAAGCAGTATTTCAGCGAAACCTCGCCGGGGGTGTTCCTGGCCAAATTGCCGATCGTGGTCGGTCAGCACGGCATCCTCGAAATCGACAAGCAGACTCAGGAATTGCGCCTGTCCCAGGAGGCCGGCTCGTTCCTGGTCAACGACGGTCAGCTGTTTGTGCGTGACACCAAAATCACCGGCTGGCGCGAGAAGGAAAACGGTCCGGCGACATTCCGTTCGCCCAAGGAATTTCGCCCGTTCCTGCTGGCCTGGGGTGGTACCGAGACCTACATCGCCAACAGCAAGATGGCCAGCTTCGGCTACGCCAACAGTAAGTCCTACGGCGTGAGTATTTCCCAGTACACGCCGAACATGGCCAAGGTGCTCAAGCGCCCTGAACCGACCGGCTGGATCGTCGGCTCCGAGTTCTCGGACATGTGGTACGGCTTCTACTGCTACGAGACCACGGGCTTTGTGGTCAAGGGCAACACCTACAAGGACAACATCGTCTACGGCATCGACCCCCACGACCGTTCCCACGGTCTGATCATTGCCGAGAACACGGTGTACGGAACGAAGAAGAAGCACGGGATCATCATCTCCCGCGAGGTCAACGACAGCTTCATCTTCAACAACCGCACCTACGACAACAAGCTGTCGGGCATCGTGATCGACCGTAACAGCGTCAACAACGTGATTGCCCACAACGAGGTCTATCAGAACCACACCGACGGCATCACCCTCTACGAGAGTGCCGACAACCTGCTGTGGGGCAACAAGGTGCTGAGCAACCGCCGTCACGGCATCCGCATTCGTAACAGCGTGAACATTCGCCTCTACGAAAACGTCGCCATGGCCAACGGCCTGACCGGTGTCTACGGGCACATCAAGGACCTGACCGACACCGACCGTGACATCAAGCTCGACCCGTTCGACGCCCAGGTCTCGCTGATCGTGGTCGGCGGCGAATTGGCGGCCAACGGCAGCGGCCCTCTGTCCATCGACTCGCCGTTGAGCGTGGAGCTGTATCGCGTGTCCATGCTCGCGCCGACCAAATCCAGCGGCATCAGCTTCAACGGGATTCTCGGCGAGCGCCAGGATGAAATTCTCGACCTGCTGGTGCGCCAGCAGAAAGCCGTGCTGATCGACCCTGTCGAACGCCAGACCGAAATGCGGGACTGAGGATAATTTTATGCACCCACACCTGATCAAATTACTCAGCCTGTCGGCCCTGACCGCCGGCATTCTCGCCGCCAGCACTGGTGCTCGTGCGGATGAAGCTGCCGGTAACATAAGCCCGCCGAAGTTCTCTGCAGAACCGTGCTGCAGCCTGTGCCCCGCCGCCCACGATGCGAAGAACTACACCACCCGCTACCAGCAGAACTTCACCACGCTGGTGCAGGCCCAGGGCGACTGGCTGTTCCGGACTCAGGAAGACTTGCGCACCGAATTCGACACCACACCTGCCGGCTACAAGCGCATGAAGCAGCTGCACGATGCGTTCAAGAGCAAGGGTGTGGAACTGGTGGTCGTCTACCAGCCGACCCGTGGCCTGGTGAACCGCAACAAGCTGAACCCGGCCGAGAAAGCCAGCTTCGATTTCGACAAGGCGCTGCGCAACTACAAGACCATGCTCGGCCGTTTCGCCGCCATGGGCTACGTGGTGCCGGACCTCTCGCCGCTGACCAATGAGCAACTGCCGGACACCCTGCCCGCCCACGACTTCTACTTCCGCGGCGACCAGCACTGGACTCCGTACGGCGCCCAACGCACTGCGAAGATCGTCGCCGAAAAGGTCAAGCAGCTGCCTGAGTTCGCCGACATTCCAAAGCGTGAATTCGAGACCCACAAGTCGGGTCGCATGGGCAAGACCGGAACATTGCACAACATGGCCGGTCAACTCTGTGGCACCAGCTACGCGATCCAGTACATGGATCAGTTCACCACCGAGCCCAAGGGCGAGGCAGGCGACGGCGATCTGTTCGGCGATTCCGGCAACCCGCAGATCACCCTCGTGGGCACCTCCCACAGTGGCAAGAACTACAACTTCGCCGGCTTCCTCGAAGAGGCCATCGGCGCCGACATTCTCAACGTGGCGTTCCCCGGCGGCGGCCTGGAAGGTTCGATGCTGCAGTACCTGGGCAGCGACGAGTTCCAGAAGAACCCGCCGAAGATTCTCATCTGGGAATTCTCGCCGCTCTACCGCCTGGACCAGGAAACCATCTACCGCCAGATGATGGCGCTGCTGGACAACGGTTGCGAAGGCAAGGATGCACAGATGTCCGGCAGCACCACGCTTAAGCCGGGCAAGAACGAACTGATGGTCAACAGCAAAAACCTGAACCTGCAGAACAGCAGTCACCAGGTCGACATCCGCTTCGCCGACACCTCGGTGAAAACCCTGCAAGCCACCCTCTGGTACATGAACGGGCGCCACGAGGACATCAAGATCGAGAAACCGGAAACCTCCGAAACCGACGGGCGTTTCGCCTTCGAGTTGCGTACCGACGAAGACTGGGCCTCGCAGAACCTGCTGGCCGTCGAAGTCCAGGGCCCGGAAGCGGGCGGCGCGCCACAGAAGGTCGAAGCGAAAATCTGCAAACGCAACGTATTCCCCGGCGCCGAGCAGCGCACTGCTTCAGTCGGGCAATGAGGTCTGCCATGCGAAATCCGAAACTTGCCAATCTGTTGGCACCGACCCTGCTGAGCCTGGCGATGTTCGCCGGGGCGACCCAGGCGGCGGCGCCCTTGCGTCCGCCACAGGGTTACTTTGCGCCTATCGAGAAAGTCAAAACCGGCGACGGCGGCGAAGGCTGCGAAGCCATGCCGACGCCCTACACCGGCTCGCTGCAATTTCGCAGCAAGTACGAAGGCTCGGACAAGGCCCGCGCGACCCTGAACGTGCAATCGGAAAAAGCCTTCCGCGACAGCACCGCCGACATCACCAAGGTCGAGCGCGGCACCGCCAAGCGAGTGATGCAGTTCATGCGCGACGGTCGTCCGGAACAACTGGAATGCACGCTCACCTGGCTCACCGCCTGGGCCCAGGCCGATGCGTTGATGTCCAAGGACTTCAATCACACCGGCAAGTCGATGCGCAAATGGGCGCTGGGCAGCATGGCGTCGTCGTACCTTCGCCTGAAGTTCTCCGACTCCCATCCGCTGGCCAACCATCAGCAGCAGGCGCAGTTGATCGAAGCCTGGTTCAGCAAGATGGCCGATCAGGTGGTCAGCGACTGGGACAACCTGCCGCTGGAGAAAACCAACAACCATTCGTACTGGGCCGCCTGGTCGGTGATGGCAACGTCCATCGCCACCGATCGTCGCGACCTGTTCGATTGGGCGGTGAAGGAGTTCAAGGTCGGCGCCAACCAGATCGACGCCCAGGGTTACTTGCCCAACGAACTCAAGCGCCAGCAACGCGCCCTCGCCTACCACAACTACGCCTTGCCGCCGCTGGCGATGATCGCCAGCTTCGCTCAGGTCAACGGTGTGGACCTGCGCCAGGAAAACAACGGCGCGCTGAAACGCTTGGGTGATCGCGTACTTGCCGGGGTTAAAGACCCGGATGAATTCGAGCAGAAGAACGGCAAGAAACAGGACATGACCGACCTGAAAGAGGACATGAAATTCGCCTGGCTCGAACCGTTCTGCAGCCTCTACAGCTGCTCGGCGGATGTGCTGGAGAAGAAGCATGAAATGCAACCGTTCAAGACCTTCCGCCTGGGTGGGGACCTGACCAAGGTTTATGACCCTTCACGCGAGAAGGGAAACAAAGGTTCGTAGGAGCGAGGCTTGCCCGCGAAGAACGATGACACGGTTCATCAGTTTCACCGCGTGATGGCTTTCGCAGGCAAGCCTTGCTCCTACAAAGGCTGTATCGAGTTTGAGTATGTGAGTTACCCCCCGATTTTCTGTGGGGGGTTTGGGGGGGCCGTGGGCCCTTGACTGTTGGTTAAACAAGGAGAGATCGGGATGGTTTTCTCATCCAACGTGTTCCTGTTTCTGTTCTTGCCGATCTTTCTCGGCTTGTACTACCTGAGCGGGCAACGCTATCGCAATCTGCTGCTGCTGATTGCCAGCTACGTGTTCTATGCCTGGTGGCGTGTGGACTTTTTGGCGCTGTTCGCAGCCGTCACATTGTGGAACTACTGGATCGGCCTGAAAGTCGGTGCCGCAGGAGTGCGCACCAAACCGGCGCAGCGCTGGCTGCTGCTCGGCGTGGCCGTCGACCTGTGCATCCTGGGCTACTTCAAGTACGCCAACTTCGGCGTCGACAGCATCAACGCGATGATGACGTCGGTGGGCCTGGAGCCGTTCATCCTGACCCACGTGCTGCTGCCGATCGGTATCTCGTTCTACATCTTCGAGTCCATCAGCTACATCATCGACGTCTACCGTGGCGACACTCCGGCGACCCGCAACCTGATCGACTTCGCGGCGTTCGTGGCGATCTTCCCGCACCTGATCGCCGGCCCCGTGCTGCGTTTCCGCGACCTGGCCGATCAGTTCAACAACCGCACCCATACCCTCGACAAGTTCTCCGAGGGCTGCACGCGGTTCATGCAGGGTTTCATCAAGAAGGTCTTCATCGCCGACACCCTCGCGGTGGTGGCCGACCATTGCTTCGCCCTGCAAAACCCGACCACGGGTGATGCCTGGCTCGGCGCGCTGGCGTACACCGCGCAGCTGTACTTCGACTTCTCCGGCTACAGCGACATGGCGATCGGTCTGGGTCTGATGATGGGTTTCCGCTTCATGGAAAACTTCAAACAGCCCTACATCAGCCAGTCGATCACCGAGTTCTGGCGCCGCTGGCATATCAGCCTGTCGACCTGGCTGCGCGACTACCTCTACATCACTCTGGGCGGTAACCGCAAAGGCACGCTGACCACCTATCGCAACCTGTTCCTGACCATGCTGCTCGGTGGTCTGTGGCACGGCGCGAACATCACCTACATCGTCTGGGGTGCGTGGCACGGCATGTGGCTGGCGATCGAGAAAGCCATCGGCCTGAACACCTCGCCGCGCAGCTTCAACCCGATCCGCTGGGCGCTGACTTTCCTGCTGGTGGTGATGGGCTGGGTGATCTTCCGTGCCGAGAACCTGCACGTCGCCGGCCGCATGTACGGCGCGATGTTCAGCTTCGGCGACTGGAATCTGTCGGAACTCAATCAGGCCAGCCTCACCGGTCTGCAAGTCGCGACCCTGATCGTGGCCTACGTGACCCTGGCGTTCTTCGGTCTGCGCGATTTCTACAGCAACCAGCCACCGGTCAAGACCAAGCCTGAAGTGAATGTCGATGCCGACGGCCCGGCTGCCGCAACCGCCGGCACCATCAAGGCCGTGCCTGGGGATAACCCGACCAGCATCCATCAGCCTGGCTACACCGTTGGCGTCGAAGCCCAGGTGCAACCGGCCTATTGGACTGCGGACTGGTCGCGCTACGTGATGCGCGCCCTGGTGTTGCTGCTGTTCATCGCCTCGATTCTCAAACTCTCGGCGCAAAGCTTCTCGCCGTTCCTTTACTTCCAGTTCTGAGGGATCTGACCATGACCCGCTCATTACGCATCTTCTACATCGCCCTGTTCCTGGTGACCCTGCTCGCCCTGGGCCTGTGGTCGGTTCGCAGCTTCCTGGGCTTCAGCACCAATGCTGACGCGACGGTGCTCAACGGCCGCTGGACCAAGGCGGTGGAGACCCACTACGACGACGAGTTTCCGATCAAGCGCCTGGGTACCAACCTCTGGGCGGCGCTGGACTTCAAGCTGTTCAACGAAGGTCGTCCGGGTGTGGTGCTCGGCCGCGACCAGTGGCTGTACAGCGATGAGGAATTCCACCCGAGCGTCAACGAAGAGCTGAACCTGCAAGGCAACTACGCGCTGGTCGAAGGCGTGCGCCAGACCCTCAAAGCAAAAGGTATCCAGTTGGTGATGGCAGTGGTGCCGGCCAAGGTGCGCCTGTACCCGGAACATCTGGGCGAGGTGAAACCGGCGAGCATTCACGCCAACCTCTACCAGGATTTCCACAAGCGTCTGGCCGCCGATCGTATCCCGGCACCTGACCTGCTCGGCCCGCTGCAATCGGCCAAGCAGAACGGCAAGCAGGTGTTCCTGCGCACCGATACCCACTGGACTCCGGAAGGCGCCGAGATCGCCGCCAACCGCCTGGCCAGGACCATCGCCGACAAGTACCCGCTGAGCGGCGAACCGCAGAACTTCGTTACCGAACCTGCGGAGAAGGTCACGCACAAGGGCGACCTGCGCCTGTTCCTGCCGCTGGACCCGCTGTTCGAAAACATGATGCCGGCGCAGGAATCCCTGCAGAAGCGCAACACCGTGGCGGCTGAAGGCCAACCGGCCGGCGACGACGCGCTGTTCGCCAACACCGAAGTGCCTGTCGCGCTGGTCGGCACCAGCTACAGCGCCAACCCGAACTGGAACTTCGTCGGCGCGCTCAAGCAGGCCCTGCACAGCGACGTGGTCAGTTACGCCGAAGACGGCCACGGTCCGATTCTGCCGATGCTCAGTTACCTGAAAAGTGATGCCTTCAAGAACAGCCCGCCTCAGGTGCTGATCTGGGAGTTCCCTGAACGTTATCTGCCTGTGAACAACGAAATCGGCGACGCCGACCCGCAGTGGGTCGCAGAGCTCAAGCAAGCCGGCGCGCGCCAACAGAACGTAGCTGTAAACACTAAATCCGAGACGCCCGACCGGGCGCAAAACTGAAAGAGAGAGGTACTACCATGACTTTCAAAACTACTCCTCGTCGTCTCGCCAAGACCTTTGCACTGGTTGCTGGTATGAGTGTGCTCTCGATGCAGGCCTTCGCCGGTGGCGATGCGGCGCTGTACGGCCCGACCGCGCCGAAAGGCTCGTCCTTCGTGCGTATCTACAACGCCAGCAACAGTGAGGTCAGCGCCACCGTGGGCAGCACCAACCTGAGCGATGTCGCGCCGCTGTCGAGCAGTGACTTCAGCTTCATGCCCGGCGGCGACTACAGCGCCAAGGTCGGCAGCCAGAACCTGCCGGTGAAACTGGCCAGCGATCACTATTACACCCTGGTCAACAACGCCAGCGGCGCACCGCAACTGATCGAAGAGCCGCCGTTCAAGAACAAACAGAAATCCCTGGTACGCGTACAGAACCTCAGCGACAAGGCGCTGACCCTGAAAACCGCCGACGGCAAGACCGACGTGGTGCCGAACGTCGCGGCCAAAGGCCGTGGCGAACGTGAAATCAACCCGGTGAAAGTCAGCCTGGCGCTATACGATGGCGCAACGAAAGTCGGCGACGTGAAACCGGTCGCCCTGGAACGCGGTGAAGCCGCCGTGCTGTACGTCACCGGCAGCGGCAGCAGCCTGTCGCCGGTCTGGGTAAAACGCCCGGTGTCGACGCGCTAATCAATTTTCACGGCTTGACAACGCTCCTGTAGGAGCACGGCTTGCCGGCGAAGGGGCCCTTGAGACCGCCTTCGCAGGCAAGCCTGGCTCCAACAGGGACGGGGTGTCAGGCCGGACACAGTACAAAAACCAGAGTGCAACGACCCAATGCTCGTCGCTCTGACCAAACGATTTTCAAGGAGTAACAACATGATTCCGGTGATTTTGTCAGGTGGTAGCGGTTCCCGTCTCTGGCCGCTGTCGCGCAAGCAATTCCCGAAACAGTTCCTGGCCCTGACCGGCGAGCACACCCTGTTCCAGCAAACCCTGGAACGCCTGGTGTTCGAAGGCATGGACGCGCCGATCGTGGTCTGCAACAAGGACCACCGCTTCATCGTCAACGAGCAACTGGCCGCCCGCAAACTGGAAACCCAGCGCATCCTGATGGAACCGTTCGGGCGCAACACCGCACCGGCGGTGGCGCTGACCGCGATGATGCTGGTCAATGAAGGTCGCGACGAGCTGATGCTGGTGCTGCCGGCCGACCACGTGCTGGACGATCAGAAAGCCCTGCAACGCGCCCTGGCCCTGGCCACCGTCGCCGCCGAAAACGGCGAGATGGTGCTGTTCGGCGTGCCGGCCACCAAGCCGGAAACCGGCTACGGCTACATCAAGTCGACCAACGACTCGCTGCTGCCCGAAGGCGTCAGCCGCGTCTCGCACTTCGTCGAAAAACCTGACGTGAAGCGCGCCACCGAGTTCGTCCAGTCCGGCGGTTATTTCTGGAACAGCGGCATGTTCCTGTTCCGCGCCAGCCGTTTCCTGGAAGAGCTGAAAAAGCACGATCCGGACATCTACGACAACTGCCTGCTGACCTTGGAACGCAGCGAGCAGGACATGGACACCGTGAACTTCGACGAAGCCACCTTCGCCTGCTGCCCGGACAATTCCATCGACTACTCGGTGATGGAAAAGACCCAGCGCGCCTGCGTGGTGCCGCTGACCGCGGGCTGGAGCGATGTCGGCTGCTGGTCGTCGCTGTGGGAAGTCAACGAGAAAGACGCCAACGGCAACGTCACCAAGGGCGATGTGGTGGTGCAGGACAGCAAGAACTGCATGATCCACGGCAACGGCAAACTGGTGTCGGTGATCGGCCTGGAAAACATCGTGGTGGTCGAAACCAAGGACGCCATGATGATCGCGCACAAGGACAAGGTCCAAGGCGTGAAACAGATGGTCAACACCCTCAACGAACAGGGCCGCAGCGAAACCCAGAACCACTGCGAAGTCTATCGTCCGTGGGGTTCCTACGACTCGGTGGACATGGGCGGCCGCTTCCAGGTCAAGCACATCTCGGTCAAGCCGGGCGCGTGCCTGTCACTGCAGATGCACCACCACCGTGCCGAGCACTGGATCGTCGTCAGCGGCACCGCCGAAGTGACCTGCGATGAAAACGTGTTCCTGCTGACCGAAAACCAGTCGACCTACATCCCGATCGCCTCGGTCCACCGCCTGCGCAACCCGGGCAAGATTCCGCTGGAGATCATCGAAGTGCAATCGGGCAGCTACCTGGGCGAGGACGATATCGAGCGGTTCGAAGACATCTACGGGCGCTCGACGCCGATTGAGCGTGGTGTGTCGGTGAAGACGATCGCGCAGTAAGACTCTGTAGGCCTTGAGCCCCTGACCGGCCTGCCGCGTTCCCTATCCGCGGTGGGTTGGTCAGGGGATTTTTTTGGCCTCAGTTTTTGTGTTGTCTGTCAGGGCCTCATCGCGGGCAAGCCCGCTCCCACAGGGTTCTGTTGGGGGACATGGATTGCATTCACACCGCAGATCCTTGT
>NZ_JBSVXG010000096.1:0-21424 GCF_054070595.1 Pseudomonas sp. SDO55104_S430
CGAAGCGGCCCCAAAAAGATGGGACTGCTACGCAGTCCAACGGGGGCAAGCCCCCTCGCCACAAAGTCCTCATCCTATCTACCTGGTCCCAGGCCACCCGCCCCACGTCCACTACAATTCCGGCGAATGCCACCCCACCGCGCTATCATGCGCGACCGCCAGACAACCAGCGTCAGACGCGGAGATGACTTGGCTTCGATACAGAGAAGAGGAACAGCATGACCCCCTGGCTGACAGTGGTAGGCATTGGCGAAGACGGCTTCAAGGGGCTCGGCAAAAATGCGCGGCACGCTCTGCTCAAGGCGTCGCGGATCGTTGGCGCGCAGCGGCAGCTGGATCTGTTGCCCGTCTGCATCCGTGGCGAGCGGCAATTGTGGCCCAGTCCCTTTTCTCTGGAGCCGGTGCTGGCCCGTCGTGGCGAATCGGTCTGTGTCCTGGCCAGCGGCGATCCGATGTTCTTCGGCGTCGGCGCCAGCCTTGCGCGGCAAGTCGCCAGCGACGAAATGCTGATCCTGCCCGCGCCTTCTTCCTGCTCGCTGGCCGCAGCCCGCATGGGCTGGCCCCTGCAGGACGTGGTCACTCTGTCGGTGGTGGCCCGTCCTGTCGCTGCGCTCAATGCCCAGTTGGCCAGCGGCCAGCGTTTGCTGGTGTTGAGCAACGACGGTAGCAGTCCCGCCTTGATCGCTTCACTGTTGCGCGAGCGTGGCTTTGGTCCGAGCCGCCTCACAGTGCTCGAACACTTGGGCGGTGAGTCCGAGCGGCGCATCGACAATGTTGCCAGCGACTGGACTGATGAGGCCGTCGCCGATTTGAACCTGATCGCCATCGACTGCATCGCCGAACCTGGGGCACCACGCCTATCGCGCCTCGCCGGCTTGCCTGACAGCGCGTTCAAGCACGACGGCCAACTGACCAAGCGCGATGTGCGGGCAATCACCCTCGCCCGCCTTGCCCCGATGCCCGGCGAACTGTTGTGGGACGTCGGCGCCGGCAGCGGCTCGATCGGCATCGAATGGATGCGCGCCCACCCGAGCTGCCGGGCCCTGGCCATCGAGTCCGACGACGGGCGCCAGCAATTGATCGAACATAACCGCGACACCCTCGGCGTGCCCGGACTGCAATTGATCCGCGGTCGCGCCCCGCAAGCCCTCGACGGACTGGAACGCCCGGACGCGATCTTCATCGGCGGCGGCGTCACCCGCGAAGGCGTGCTTGAGGCCTGCTGGGCCGCGCTCAAACCCGGCGGCCGGCTGATTGCCAATGCGGTCACGCTGCAAAGCGAAATGACCCTGATGACCTGGCGTGAACAGCACGGCGGCGAACTGACCCGCATCCATATCGCCCAGGCCCAGCCCTTGGGCGAGTTCGACACCTGGCGCCAGGCCCTGCCGATCACAATCCTGGACCTGACCAAACCCCTCACCCTCTGACCCCGCCGGAGCTTTTCGATGAAACGCATTCTGCTGCTGGGCGGTGTGACCGAGGCCCTGGCCATCGCCCGCACCCTCGGTCCCGAACACATCTACAGCCTGGCCGGCATCGGACGGGTTCCCACCGACCTCACCTGCCAGGTGCGCGTCGGCGGTTACGGCGGCGCCGAAGGCCTGGCGCAGTTCATCCGCGATGAGCGGATCGACCTGCTGCTCGACGCCACCCACCCCTACGCCGCCAAAATCAGCCATAACGCCGCACAAGCCGCACACCTGAGCGGCATCCCCTGCTGGGCCCTGCGCCGCCCGGCGTGGCAGCCCCAGGCCGGCGACGACTGGCGCGAAGTCAGCGACTGGCCCGAACTGATCGAAGCCCTGAAACCCTTCCACCGTCCGCTGTTCACCCTGGGCCGCGAGCCCCTGCAGCATCTCGACGAAATCCCCGCCAACCAGTTCTGGACCCTGCGCGCCCTGGACGTTTACCCCGGCAACGAGCGCTGCGAAGTCATCGGCGCCCGCGGCCCCTTCCTGATCGACGACGAACGCGCCTTGTTCGAACGGCGACAGATCGACGTGTTGATCAGCAAGAACAGCGGCAGCACCGCGACGGAACCGAAGCTGGAAGTGGCGCGCGAGCGCGGGGTGCCGGTGCTGGTGTTGAAGCGGCCGGTTTTGCCGGTGGTAGAGCGGGAGTTTGGGGCGGTCGGAACATTACTGTCAGCTTTGTCGGAGTATTCCCGAAACGTGTAAATGCCCTTGAAACAGCTGACAATTTTTCAGGAAAGGGCCGGCTGTTTTTCTCACAGGTTCCAACTCTAAAGTCGCATTCCTTCAACTCGATCAAGTACGCCGGCATACCATTCAACAAGAAGAATTACTTCATTGCCGAAATGGTCAGCTTGCCAATTTGTATCCCAAGGAATACGATCAAAAAATGTTCGACTTTGAACAGTCTCGCGTTTTCGCCATATGGCTCGATTCACTGAAAGACACTTTGGGAAAGGCCCGCATCATCGCCAGAATCAAAGCAGCTGAGCATGGAAACTTTGGTGATTGCGCGCCAGTCGGCGCGTCAGTCCATGAAATGCGAGTTCATCATGGTCCCGGATACAGGATCTATTTCACACGCCGGGGCGAAGTGGTCTATCTGCTGCTGGTGGGTGGTGACAAGTCGACTCAAAAACGCGATATCAAGCGCGCCATCCAAATGGCGCAAAACATCGGCAATGGGAGTGAATCATGACCGAACAATTTTCCCGTTTCGACGCCGCCGAGTTTCTCAAATCGCCTCAAGAAATGGCCGCCTATCTGGATGCCTGTTTTGAAGAGGATGCAGGTGATGGAGTGCTGATTCGCGCGGCACTCAACGACATCGCTCGTGCTCAGGGCATGACTCAGGTGGCCCGGGATGCGGGGGTGGGTCGCGAAAGCTTGTACAAAGCATTGAGCAGTAACGGTAACCCGGAATTCGCAACGATCATTAAGGTGATGAAAGCTCTGGGGATGCGATTGCACGCGGTTGCGGTTTGATTGCAGGACGTCGGCGCGCAATTCTGAACAAAGCTCAACCAATACTGGCAATCTGCAATTCACCGCTATCATCTAAGCTATGGAAACGTTCTGCGACACCATACCGCACGGCGTTTTTTTACTTATCGGCATGGTCAGGCTAAATTGCCGCGCTTGACCACCCACTGAACCGGAACTGCCCCATGTCCCGTCAACGGCTCGCAATTGCCTGGATAGCCTGCTTTGCAGTGCTGTTCAATTTGCTCGCCATGCCGATGAGTGGTGCGATGGCGCAGTCGACGAAATCCCCGGTCGAGCAGTTGTTGTGGGGCAGTTTCTGTACGTCCGGCGGCAGCAAGATGGTGGCGATATCTCTGGGGGGTATCGAGCAGAAAGCGCCACAAAGCGACGATCATTCCAACATGCAGCATTGCTGGTGCTGTTCCGGCTCGGCGCCTGTGGTGGCGTTGCCCGGGCACGTGCCGCAGCTGTATTTCGCGCAGTTCGAGTCCAATCGAAGCCTGCCTCCCGCCTCACTCGAAACACCAACACCCCGTCAGCAATGGCCCAGCCTGAACCCCCGCGCCTCCCCTCTGGTGTGATTCCTACTCGCAATTGATCTGCGTCTTGAATCATTCTGGAGAAACATCATGCTGAATAAACTCATCGTTGTGGCCGCCCTGTTGCTGCCTGCCTGCTTTGCAAATGCCCACGAATACAAGGCCGGGGAGCTGGAGATCGCGCATCCGTGGTCCCAGGAGCTCCCGCCCAACGCGCCGAACGTCGCCGCCTATTTCGTGATCCACAACGAAGGCAAGACAGCCGACCGCCTGCTGAGTGTCGACTCGCCGATTTCCGGCGATGCGCAATTGCATGAGCATGTGATGCAGAACGACGTTATGAAAATGCAGCACGTTGCCGCCGTGGATATCCCCGCTGGCGGCGAAGTCACTTTTGCGCCAATGGCTTACCACGTGATGCTGCTGAACCTGAAAGACCGCAGCCTGCTGACCGACGGAAAACGCTTCCCGATGACCCTGCACTTCGAGAAAGCCGGTGACGTAAAAGTTGAAGTGGTGGTGCAGAAGCAGGCGCCGGAAGACGGCGAAAAACACGCCCACGCTCAGTAACCGACAGAGCAGACAACGCTCATGCGCCCGCTTAGCGCCAGGTCATTCAGCCCCCGTCGTCAGTCATCGAGCCTGACGCGCGGCAGCTGGATCAGCCTGTTCGCCATGTTGATGATCTTCATCGGCCCGCTGGTTTCCCAGTCGATGCCGATGGACTCGCACGCCACGACCATGGCCATGAGCATGTCGATGGACATGCCGGCGATGGATCATGCCGAGCACGACGCGCAACCCGATGCCGAACACTGCCCGCCCCACGCCGGTCATCATGCCCTGTGGGAAAAATGCGGCTATTGCAGCTTGCTGTTCAACTGCCCGGCCCTGACCGGTGTTGCGTCCTTCACGGCATTCGACACGCCACCGACAAGCACCTACACAACACCCTCCCCCCGCCTGGGCCATGCCCGGACGGCCTTCTTCCCCGGCGCCCGCACCCGCGCCCCGCCGACCATCACGTAATCCCGCGCCCCCATAACTAAAAGACCTGAGCTTTCGCGGAGCACACGTGATGAAACAGCCCAAAGTGAATTTCTACAATCTCGCCTGGCGCTGGCATTTCTATGCCGGCCTGTTCGTGGCGCCATTCATGGTGATGCTGGCCCTGACCGGCACCATTTACCTGTTCAAGCCTCAACTCGATTCATTGATGTACAGCAGCCTGCTGAACGTACCGGCCGGCCATCACACCATCCCCGCCGATGACCTTCTCAAGCGCGTGAAAGACGCCTACCCGCAAGGCACGATCAAACAGTACCTGCCACCGGTCGACGCCGAGCGCAGCGCACAGTTCGTCGTGCTCGACAGCGGCAAGGAGCTGAACGTATTTCTTGATCCATACCACGGCGACATCCTCGGCGAGCAGGACGCGAAGAAGAACCTGCAGGCCATCGCCCGGGCGATTCACGGCGAGCTGATGATCGGCACCGTCGGCGACCGCCTGGTGGAAATGGCCGCCGGCTGGGGTGTGGTGCTGGTGGTGTCCGGGGTCTTCCTGTGGTGGCCGCGCGGTCAGGCCGCCGGCATTTTGTGGCCTCGTCTGACCAGTCGCGGACGGGTGCTGTGGCGTGATTTGCATGCCGTCACCGGCTTCTGGGGCGCTTCGCTGCTGCTGGTGATGCTGCTCAGCGGCATGACCTGGACCGGTTTCTGGGGCCAGCAATACGCCGCAGTGTGGAACGTCTTCCCGGCAGCGATGTGGGACAACGTGCCCAAGTCCGACGTCGAAGCGCGCAGCCTCAACGAAGCCCACCGCCAGACCGTGCCTTGGGCCATGGAAAATACGCCGATGCCGATGTCCGGCGACCATGCCGAACACATGAATCACGATGGTGCACACGCCGGCCCCGCAGCGCCGACCATCAGCCTGCAGGATGTGCAGAACATCGCCACCCGGAGCAAGGTCGAGCCGGGTTACAGCATCACGATGCCGACCACCGCGACCGGTGTGTTCACCATCGCGGTATTCGCCGATGACCCGCGCAACGACGCCACCCTGCATGTCGATCAGTACACCGGCAAGGTCCTGGCCGATGTGCGTTTCGAGCAATACGGCACAGTTGCCCGCGCCACGGAAATCGGTGTGATGCTGCATGAAGGCAAGATGTTCGGCGTGGTCAATCAGATCATCGTCCTGCTGATCTGCCTGATGATCCTGCTCAGCGCCGTCAGCGGCGTGGTGATCTGGTGGAAACGTCGTCCACAAGGCAAGTTCGGCGTGCCGCCGCTGCGTCATGACCTGCCGAAGTGGAAAACCGCGATGGTGATCATGTTCGCCCTGGCAGTGGCCTTCCCGTTGGTGGGGGCTTCGCTGGTGGTGGTCTGGCTGCTCGACAAGCTGCTGCTGTCGCGCTTCACCCGGGAAACTGAGAGCGCCTCAACTTCATCATGAAACAGGTGAGATGCGCGGTTTAGAGGGACCTGTACACTTGCCGCGCTGACGGCAGCGCCCGACCCGCAGCCTTGCCATGGCGGCAAGTGCTGCGGGTTTTGTTTTTGAAGAAGTGATTGGCCTTGTGGCCCTATCGCGAGCAGGCTCGCTCCCACAGTGGTTTGGTGTACGCCGATTAACTGTGGGAGCGGGCTTGCTCGCGAATGCGGTGTGTCAGGCGGCCAAGATGTTGGATTTGCCGGCCTCTTCGCGGGCAAGCCCGCTCCCACAGTGGATCGATGGTGAATGTGAAATCTAACTACACCGCAAATCCTTGTGGGAGCGGGCTTGCCCGCGATGAGGCCCTCAGCAACACCGAAAAACTTCAGAGTAATTGCATGACCTCGCTCAACCTCACAAACCTCACCTGGTCCCCCTTGGGCCACGGCCATTGTCATCACCAGTTCCGGCTGCATGACGCCTCTTTGCAGGTGGCGCCCGGTGAGTTCGTCGGTCTGATCGGCCCCAACGGCAGTGGCAAGACCAGTCTGTTGCGCTGCGCCTGGCGGTTCAGCAGGCCGGAAGGCGGTGAGGTCCGGCTCGATCATCACAATGTCTGGAAGCAATCTTCGCGCTGGTGCGCGCAGCGTATCGCTGTGGTCTTGCAGGAGTTCCCCGAGGCCTTCGGCCTGACCGTCGACGAGGTGGTCGCCATGGGGCGCACGCCGCACAAAGGCCTGTTCGACGGGGACACGCTGGAGGATCGCAACCTTATAGCCCAGGCCCTCGAATCAGTCGGCCTGAAAGGCTTCGAAGACCACGCCTTCTCCACCCTCTCCGGCGGTGAAAAACAACGGGTGATCCTCGCCCGCGCCCTGGCCCAGCAGCCGCAACTGCTGATCCTCGACGAACCCACCAACCACCTCGACCCGCGCTACCAGCTCGAGCTGCTGCAATTGGTCAAGCGCCTGAAGATCGGCACCCTGGCCAGCATCCACGACCTCAACCTGGCCGCCGCCTTCTGCGATCGCCTGTACGTGATCAACCACGGCCGCATCGTCGCCAGCGGCACACCGCAGGAAGTCCTGACCACCTCACTGCTGCGCAATGTCTTCGGCGTCGAAGCCTTGATCGATGAACACCCACTGCACGGCTACCCACGAATCACCTGGATAACCCAACCATGATTATGCGTTCCCTTTTGTACGTATCCCTGTTACTCACCAGCGCCCAGGCAATGGCCGAGGCCACGCATTACCCGCTGACGGTCCAGAGCTGCAACCGCGAAGTGACCTTCCAACAGGCACCGAAACACGCGGTCAGCCACGACATCAACATGACCCAGATGATGCTCGCCCTCGGCCTAAAGCCGCAGATGGCCGGCTACAGCGGCGTGTCCGGCTGGAAGTCGGTGACGCCCGAAATGCAAAGCATCCTCGACGGCTTGCCGGAGCTCGCAGCCAAATACCCTTCGGTGGAAACCCTGCTCAATGCCAACGTCGACTTCTTCTTCGCCGGCTGGGATTACGGCATGCGCGTGGGCGGCGATCTCACGCCGCAGACCCTGCAACCGCTGGGCATCAACGTCTACGAATTGACCGAGTCCTGCGCCTTCGTGATGAAGCGTCCTGCGGCCACTCTGGAAGACACCTACAACGACCTGCGCAACCTAGGGAAAATCTTCGACGTGCAGGATCGCGCCAACGCTCTGATCGGCGAGATGCAGGCCAAGGTCGCCGGGATTCGCAAAAACCTGCCCGCCGAAAAACCACGGGTGTTCCTGTACGACAGCGGCGAAGACCGCGCCATGACCTCGGGCCGTCTGGGCATGCCGCAAGCGCTGATCGATGCCGCCGGCGGGCGCAATGTGCTGGATAACGTCGAGGCAAGCTGGACCCGGGTCAACTGGGAGAACGTGGTCGAACGCAATCCGCAGGTGATCGTGATCGTCGACTACGGCGAGGTCACCGCCGAACAGAAAGTGCAGTTCCTGCTGAACAACAAGGCGCTGCAATCGGTGGACGCGATCAAGCAGCAGCGCTTCATCGTCATTCCCTACGTGCAGGCCACGCCAGGGATCGACAACGTGCTGGCCGTACAAACCCTGGCTGAAGGCTTCCACGGCGGATGAGCAATCCTCGCTTCGCCTTGTGGCTGATCGTCCTCGGCGCGCTGTTGCTGGTGTCCTGCGTGGTGTCGCTGGGCTTCGGCCCGGCGCGGGTGCCGGTGGATGTGGTGGGACGCATCCTGCTGCACAAACTGTTCAGTGTTGGCGTGCCGGACTGGAGTGCCGGGCAGGAGCACATCGTCTGGCTGATCCGGGTGCCGCGCATGTTGCTCGGGGCGCTGGTCGGCGCCGGGCTGGCGTTGATCGGCGCGGTGCTGCAAGCGGTTACGCGTAACCCGCTGGCCGATCCGCATCTGCTCGGGGTCACGTCCGGCGCAACCCTGGGCGCGGTGATCGTGGTGCTGCATGTGGGGGAAATCGTCGGCCTGCTGACCTTGCCCATCGCCGCGTTCATCGGTGCGCTGTTGAGCATGCTGGCGGTGCTGATGATCGCCAGCCGCCACGGCCGCCTGGACAGCGATCGCCTGTTGTTGTGCGGTGTGGCGGTGTCGTTCGTGATGATGGCGATCGCCAATCTGCTGCTGTTCATGGGCGATCACCGCGCCAGTTCCGCAGTGATGTTCTGGATGCTCGGCGGGCTCGGGTTGGCGCGCTGGGAGTTGCTCGCGGTGCCGGCGATCAGCGTGCTGCTCGGGCTGGTTTTGCTGCTGGGCATGGCGCGGTCGCTGAATGCGCTGATGGCGGGCGAGCAGACGGCGGTCACCCTTGGGTTGAATGCCCGGACGGTGCGCCTGCGGGTGTTCGTGATTGCCTCGCTGATGACGGGGGTGCTGGTGTCGATCAGCGGGTCCATCGGGTTTGTCGGCTTGATGGTGCCGCATATTGCCCGGCGGTTGATCGGGGCGGAACACCGGCGGTTGCTGCCGGTTTGCGGGTTGCTGGGGAGTGTGTTTCTGGTGTGGGTGGATGTTGCGGCACGCACGCTGATTGCGCCGGAAGATCTGCCGATTGGCGTGGCGACGGCGGCTTTAGGCGGGTTGTTCTTCATTGGCCTGATGCGCAGGCGCTGATCTCGCTCCACAGGGAATCGGTGGAACCTGTGGGAGCGAGCCTGCTCGCGATGGGCGTTAACGATGACGTGGGGTGTCTGATTTCCCGCGGTGTCTGGTCTTCCATCGCGAGCGTGCTCGCTCCTACAGGGTTTGTGTTGTCAGAGTTTTCGTCGGCTCATGTCGCGCAGCAGTTTGGGTGTCAGTTGGCCTCGCGGGTTCCAGAATTCGTCTGGCTCCAGTACGTCGAGCCTGCCGCTTAGAATCAGCGTATTGAACACCTCCTGCAGCTTCGACCGGGTGACGCCTTTTTCCACGTCGTACCAGTCATCGAGCAGCACCTTGGACTCGCCATCCAGGTAACTCGGCTTGTAGGCCAGCAACGCGCCCTGGCGAGGGGTCAGGTAGTAGCGGCTGTCGGCGATCTCATAGGTGTTGAGCAACGCGATGCAGGCCCTGATCTCATCGTGGGCCACGAAGTTGCGGTAAAGCGCTTCCTCGAACCGGCTGCTGAATCGCTGTGGCGTGTGATCCACCTTGTAGAGTTGTTGCACACCCATCACCTCATAACCGGCCGGGTACTTTTTCGTCTTGCCGGGATTGGTTCGCGAGTAACCTCGAAACATCACACCGGCAAACAGTCGACGAAACGCCGGAGTATCGTCCCGCGGGCCCAACGCTACCGTGGGGCCTGCGTCATCCAGCGGCTCGGTGGCCACGAAGTTCGCCTTGCCGTCCCGCAGAATCACGCCCAACGCGGCCTTTTCACGGGCGTTGCGCCACACATGTCGCGCGGCATCATCGGGGTGGGCAAACAACGGGCCCAGGGTCAGGGGCTGATCATCGGATACCGGACGTTCCTCGACCTTGCCTGACCCCCAGGTCGAGCCGACGCGGCCCACCGTCGCCCAGGTCGCGCTGCGGACCAGCACCTCCAGCCGGCCATTGCCCGCGACCTTGCGAATGTACTCCGCAGGATTGCCATCGCCCTGCAGCGACTTCACATAAGCCGTCAGCCGTGAATGAGTTTGCAGATCACTGTCCAGGCCTGCAGCGTCGTACTTGAGCAACGCACCATCGGCGCACGACAGGTACAACGACTGAAACCGCGTCACCGCCCCCGAATCGATCACTTCCACGGCCGACAGCGCCTTCAGGAGCACCGTGGGTGGAATGAAACTGCGATACACCTCGGAGCTCGGCAGCTCATCCGGTTGCCGGGCCGGGGCGCACAGGTAAATGCCCTGCACCTGATACCCGGTCGGCAACTGGCCGCGAGGGAATATCCGCTCGGAAGGAAACCTCAAATCATCCGCCGTGACCGGCAGGCTGGTGACCGCATGCCCCAGGCGCTGCGATGTCAGCACCAGCCCGAAGCTCCAGTGCTCGCGTTTGCCGGCACGCCCATGGGCATGTCGCACGGCATCGTCCATGTGACAGAACGCCGGGCTCAATGCCCGATCCGCCGTGGCGAAACGCACGGATTCCGGTGCTTGATAGCCGTTTTTCAGCAGCTGCCAGCCAGCGCTCAGCTTCTGCGCAGGGCCCCAGAGACTGCTGCTCTGTACCACTTGCACCCTGCCAACCCCGATCAACTGGTCGACCCACTCCACAGGCGTTCCCGCGCCACTGCGCATCCGCCGTTCGATCAGGTTGCTCAACGGATCATGAGGGGTGTCATTGGAGGGAGCGAGCTGGCTTTCAAGTGTCGCCAGACGCGTTGAGAGCTGGCTCTTCTGCGCGGCACTCAGCAGCGCATGATCTTCGTCCTGCAAGGTGAATGAGAGGATCGAGCCCTGGGCGCCGAGCAGGTATTCGTGGGTCCACAGGTGACCCGAAGCGAGGGCCGTGGCCAACACGTCGGTGGAGAAGAAATCACGATAGACCTCCCGCTCCTGACCCGACACCAGGAACGGCAACTGGTTGGCGACCCGGCTGCGATAACGGGCGACAATCTTGCAGCCAGGAGCCAGCAACTCGGAGGCCACATCCTCGTCCGGCAGAATCCACTTCGGATCGAAGTTCTCGCTGACCACCGGCAACGGTTCAGTGGCGACAAACAGGCCGTCGGTGCGCTTGAGCACCAGCCCGCCGTGAGTCTGATCGCGATCTGCACCGAGCATCCGCTCGACATGCCGTACCGCATCGGCCTGATTGGTGTACGCCGCCGTCAACGCGCGACGAGTGAACCGCGAGTAAGGCTTCCACTCGGCATTCAGCCTGGAAGTGCTCGACGGTCCCCAGCAGTCATTGCCTTGCACGACGGTCAACCAGCTTTGGGAGATGACCCGGTCGATAAAGTCCCGGGCCTGCAACTGCCCGTTTTGCAACTGCGAATGCACATCCTCATTCACGCCCGACGGTTGGACGCGGGCATCGAACAGGGTCGTCGAATTGGGCGACTGGTATTTCAGCAGCGCCCGGTCGAGGGTCGAAAGGTAAACGGGCAAACCGAAGTTTTCGTCCTTGGCGCGCAGGCGACGGGCCTCGAAGAAGCCTTCATACAAATCCCTGGACGAGGTGAAATGCTGACCCAGCCACTGCTCGGTCGCGCCGAGATTTTTCGGCAGCCACAGCCGCGCATAAAACAGCGCGAATGGCTTGAATGACGCGGGATACATGAACTCGCCTGCGTCGTCGGTCTTGAACAGGCTGGCCCTGGAAAACAGCGGCTGGCTGTCGCTGGCCGGCAGCGTTTCACTGACCACGTACTCGTCTTTATCCGTGTGCTTGAGGACGAAGGCAAAACCGGTCTGGTCCGGACCGCTGCGCCGCAGACGCTCATGGGCATCACGGGCCGCTGCGTCCGCGTCGTTGAATATCGCACCGAACGCCACTTGCTCCGGCGTCTCGGCATCGCGGGGAGCGGGAAAGGCTTTCCACCACTCGGGGATCATTCCGCGCGCGCCCCACAACTCGCTGGCGATCACCACCCGCAAGCCACCGGCGGCGGCCAGCTGTTTGACGATGTCCTCAGGTTTCGAGGCGCCGCTCGCCAGATCCTGGGCCATGCGACTGCCGCCGGGGGCAGGCGCCACCTCTTTGAGCAAGGCATTTTCATCCGCCGAGCCGCTGATGTCGTAGGCGATCAGGGCGTCTTCGGCGGCGGAAAGCCAGGCGGTCATCGCGTGCTGGCGATTCTGCAGAATGGCGTGCAGATCGCCGTCGGAGAACAGTTGCCCATCGATGCTCGCCTGCTCGCGGGTCCAGGAATGGCGCTTCATTCGCTGCGGGTCGTACAGTGAGAGCGCCAGGCGCGAGGCGTACACACCGCGCAGTGCATGATGTTCAGGCAGGATCGGTCTGCCGGAGGCATCAACGGGATAGACATACCCCGGGGCGAAGCGTCCCGACGGGCCGACAGCCCAGGGTTCGGTCGCGACAAACCGGCCATCCTCGCGCTCCATGACATAACCGCAGAACTCATAGTCGCGAATGTCGCCGATCAGCTCGTGGGCATAACGCGCCGCATCGTCCGCCGTGAGAAACGCCGGGCTCAGGCGCTGTTTCGGATAACCTGCAAAAGGCACCCAGGACAGTCCCACTTCGCCCTCGACATCCCACAACTTGCCCGTGCGCACCACTGACAGCGCACCCACCGCCGCCACCCGCCAGACAAACGCCTCGGGGGTCAGCGTGCCTTTCTCCAGTTCGCGTTGCTCACCGCTATCCGTCACGACGCCATGCGGATCGACGCCGTACAAGCGGCTTTCCTGGGTCGACCCGGAAAATCCATAACGCAACTGCGCGCCATCCCGGGTGCTGAGATACAGAGCCAGCCCCGCCCTCTTATGCAGGCGAGCGGTGCCGACAGCGGCGGCGAAATCCGTGGCCGAGATAAAACTCTCATAGAGCCAGCGTTGTGTGGGAATCGCGTGGGTGTCCGGCAAGGACTGGTAGCAGACAGCCTGAAGCTCATAGCCAGCCGGAAGTGAAGGACTGCCCTGATCATTCGCCGCAAAGGCCTGCAGGGCCGAGAAAAAGGAGGTTTTGCTGGTATCGACCACGACGGGATCGGTGACCACATAGTCGTCGGTCTTCTGACTCTTGAGAATGAACGCGACCTGCCTGACCTCGGGCTTGGCGCGCATCAGATCGTGAACCCACTGCGCCCCCGTCTCGAGATTCTGGAACACCCAGCTCATCGCGGGGGCCACCGGGGCGTCGGAAACGAAGGGTTCAAAGGCCACCCAGGTGCTTGGCACTTTGCCCCGCGAGCCTTTCCACACCGGGCTTGAATTGAGCACCGTCAACTCGCCGATGCTGACGAGTTTCTTGACCAGGGTTTCAGCCGTGCCGTCATAGCCGTCGAACTGCACGCCGATCTCCCCGGTCTTGACCGCACCGTCGAGCACCGTGCTGAAGTTGCGCTCCTGCTGAGTCCCGCCTCGCACGTATTTGATCAGCGACTCATCGGGACCCGAGTTGTACAGCGTCGTGATCGAGTCGCGGCCCGAGGTGACGGTCTCCAGATGCTGGAGGCTCGGCAAGCTGGTGTGCAGTGCTATGCGCTCGTTCGACCAGCCAGGCTGCATGGCCTTGAGCTTCGCTCGCACGTCCGAACTGGCGTTGTAGACCGCGGTGTAACGATAGCCTGGAAGCTCGACTTTCCGATCGGACACACCGCCGGCAAAGGGCAGGTTTGCGTCCTTTTTCCACTGGTCGCCGCTGACCGGCGCGGTGGCGAAGAACTTGCCGTCGCTGCGCTCCAGCACGTAGCCCAGTTGGTCGATGTCACGCCGGGCGTTCATCTGATAGTGAACGTGGCGGGCGGCATCATCGGCGGTCAGAAACGCCGGGCTCAGGGATTGGTGGATGCGCTCGAAGGGACGCCAGTTCTGTCCGACGACGCCGGCCTTGTCCCAGATGCCGCCGGCCTGCAGCACACTCAAGCGACCGGCAGCCGCCACCTGCAGGACAAATTCGAAGGGACTCAGGGCACCTGACTTAAGGGCGTTCTGCAGCGTTTCACCACCACCGGCCATCAGCGCTGTTTCAGCCTCGGAACCGGAGCAGGTGTAACTCAGCAAGGCCTTGGTTTCCGTGCGCTGGTAGAGAGTCAGGGCCCGACCCTGCTCTTGAAGGTAAACGTCCTTGCGCGACTGCTCGATCAGATCGGCAAGTTCGGCGGGAGAAAAGAAGTTCTTGTACAGCCAGGCCTGTTTGGCGGGGATCTGCACGGGCTTGGCGGGGGATACCGCATAGAAGCCATCGATGCGAAAACCCGAAGGCAGTTTCCGCCCGCCCGCTTCGCGAACCGGAAACTCCTCGAGCATTGAGGCAATCGACGGCAGATCGCGGACCGGGAACGTACCGACATACTCATTCTTGCCTTGAGCCTTGAGAATCACACCCATGAAGCGGATGCCGGCAGCAGCGCTTTCGGTGTTCATCATCTTGTCGATCACCTTGATCGGTTGATCGAGGATCGGTGTGCAGAACGGTTGCTCAGTCTCAACCTCAGAGGTGTTCGCCGGCTCATTGATGACCCACGGCCCGACAAATCGTCCCCTGACGTCGCCCCATAACTCGTTGGGCACGACCACGCTCAGCGCGCCAGCCTGCGCCAGTTCATCGATGATTTCTTCCAGATGGTTATAGTTCCCGGAAGGACGGTTTTGCTTGAGCTCCAGTGCGAGTGAGTCTTCCTCGGGCGATCCGCTGGGCATGTACTTGAGCAGACAGGTTTCGCCGCCGGACAGGTAAAAGGCCTTGGCGAAATCCCTGTGCCGGATCATGAAAGCCTTCTCACCGTCGGTGAAAAAGTTCAGCGCCACTTCGGCGGCGTCGTCCGGCAGCGCCGGGTACTTCTTCTTCACCTGCTCCAGAACGTTCGGGTGGGAGTTGTAAAGGCCGTAGCAGGTGTATCCGGCGGGATGGATGAAGTTGCCTTTGGCATCCACTGTCAGCAGTTTTTTGAAGTCCACGTGCAAGTTGCCGCCAATGGGTTTGGTCGCAAAAAACCGCCCGCCTTCGCCCTGCAGAATCAGCCCGCCGTATTCCTTGTCGCGGTTTTTGCCAATCGCCTCGTGGGCAAACCGCGCGGCATCGTCGGCATTGATAAAGGGCGGACTGAGCGCGGGCAGCACAATGCTCGCCCTGGTTGAATGCTGAGTGCGGTTCGATTCGTTATCCATAACGTCCTCTTCCATGAAGTTGAAAATCGGGGTGCGTTCGCGCGCAAGCCGCGGCAAATCGCACGCCTCCAATCATCGGCATTCGTGATTCATGGCAGCGGTACATAAGTCTTCGCTCACTCGATTCGGCGCAGCACCAGATAGGCGCATGGCGTGCACTGCACCCGCGAATCCGGCGCCAACCTGGTGCGAACATCAGCGATCTGCAGAGTTTCAACCCTTTGAATGCCGGCCTTCCCGCCTTGGGCACAGCCCTTGCTAAAGACCCTTCAGTCGTTCGCATCTGCCACCAAGAAAATTCATAAGCTCATGGAGATCGCACAATGAAGCGTCGCAGTTTGATCAAGGCTTTCACGCTCTCGGCCAGCATTGCCGCAATGGGTTTGACCTGGACCGTCCAGGCCGCCGAAACCATCAAGGTCGGGATTCTGCATTCGTTGTCCGGGACCATGGCGATCTCCGAAACGTCGCTCAAGGACATGGCCTTGATGACCATCGACGAGATCAACGCCAAGGGTGGCGTCAACGGCAAGATGCTCGAGCCGGTGGTCGTGGACCCGGCCTCGAACTGGCCGCTGTTCGCCGAGAAAGGCCGGCAGTTGCTGACCCAGGACAAGGTCGCGGTGGTGTTCGGTTGCTGGACCTCGGTGTCGCGCAAATCGGTGCTGCCGGTGTTCGAGGAACTCAACGGCCTGCTGTTCTATCCGGTGCAGTACGAAGGCGAAGAGATGTCGCCGAACGTGTTCTACACCGGCGCTGCGCCGAACCAGCAGGCGATCCCGGCCGTGGAGTATTTGATGAGCGAAGAAGGCGGCGGCGCCAAGCGCTACTTCCTGCTGGGCACCGACTACGTCTACCCGCGCACCACCAACAAGATCCTGCGCTCGTTCCTGCATTCCAAGGGCGTGGCCGACAAGGACATCGAAGAGGTCTACACCCCGTTCGGCCACAGCGACTATCAAACCATCGTCGCCAACATCAAGAAGTTCTCGGCCGGCGGCAAGACCGCGGTCATCTCCACCGTCAACGGCGACTCCAACGTGCCGTTCTACAAGGAACTGGCCAACCAGGGCCTGAAGGCCACCGACGTTCCGGTGGTGGCGTTCTCGGTGGGCGAAGAAGAACTGCGCGGCATCGACACCAAGCCGCTGGTGGGCAACCTCGCGGCGTGGAACTACTTCGAGTCGGTGGAGAACCCGGTGAACAAGAAGTTCGTCGATGACTGGAAGGCCTACGCGAAGAAACACAACCTGCCGGGCGCCGACAAGGCAGTGACCAACGACCCGATGGAAGCCACCTACGTGGGCATTCACATGTGGGCGCAGGCGGCGGAAAAAGCCAAGTCCACCGACGTCGACAAGGTCCGCGAAGCCCTCGCTGGCCAGACCTTCGCCGCACCGTCGGGCTACACCCTGACCATGGACAAGACCAACCACCACCTGCACAAGCCGGTGATGATCGGCGAGATCCAGGCCGACGGTCAGTTCAACGTCGTCTGGCAGACCGACGGCCCGCTCCGTGCGCAGCCGTGGAGCCCGTTCATTCCGGGTAACGACAAGAAGCCGGAGTATGCGGTGAAGAGCAACTGAGCCAATGGGTGTCGGGGCCGAGCACTCAACTGTGCCCCGATACAGTTTCTCCCTGTGGGAGCGAGCCTGCTCGCGATGGCGGTGTGTCAGTCACCGTGATGTTGGATGTGCCGCCCTTATCGCGAGCAGGCTCGCTCCCACAATGTCCGCACCAAGGCGACTTCTTATGCCCACTGCCCTCTACCGTTTGTTCCTTGCCCTCGCACTTTTGCTGCCGATGGCCACCTACGCCGGCGATGCCGAAGACTTCGTATCCGCCAACCCCACCCAGCAAGCCAGACTCCTGGAAGCCTGGGCCGCACAACCCGACCCTGCGCGCATCGAACTGATCAACGCCCTGCAACAAGGCGAGCTGACCGTCGATGGCCAACCAAAAACCCTGCGCCTGAACAACCGCCTGCGCGGCCTGATCGACACCGCCCTGGCCAGCCATCAACTGCTCGCCGCCGACGCCAAACTGCGTCTGGCCGCCGCACAGCAATTGCAGAAAAGCGCAAAACCCGCGCAGCTGAAATTCCTCGACCGGCAACTGGCGGGCGAACAAGACGAGAACGTCCACGCCGCCCTGAGCCTGGCCCTGGCCAATCTGCAACTGGTGGACGCCGACCCGGCGATCCGTCTTGCCGCCGTGCGCCTGCTCGGCGAAACCGGAGACCCGCTGGCCCGCACGCGCCTCGAAAGCCTGCTGGAACCGGGCGCCGAAACCGACGCCACCGTGCGCACCGCCGTGGAAACCAGTCTCGCCCAGGTCAAACGCAAACTGCTGATGGGCGAACTCCTCGGCCAGGCCTTCAGCGGCATGTCCCTGGGTTCGATCCTGCTGCTCGCCGCTCTGGGTCTGGCGATCACCTTCGGCCTGCTCGGGGTGATCAACATGGCCCACGGCGAGATGCTGATGCTCGGCGCCTACTCGACCTACGTGGTGCAGCTGATGTTCCAGCGTTTCGCGCCGCAGGCCATCGAGTTCTATCCGTTGATCGCACTGCCCGTGGCGTTCTTCGTCACCGCCGCCATCGGCATGGCCCTGGAACGCACGGTGATCCGCCATCTCTACGGCCGCCCGCTGGAAACCCTGCTCGCCACCTGGGGCATCAGCCTGATGCTGATCCAGCTGGTGCGCCTGCTGTTCGGCGCGCAGAACGTCGAAGTGGCCAACCCGGCCTGGCTGTCCGGCGGGATTCAGGTGCTGCCCAATCTGGTGCTGCCGTACAACCGCATCGTCATCATCGCCTTCGCACTGTTTGTGGTGGTTCTGACCTGGCTGCTTCTGAACAAGACCCGCCTGGGCCTGAACGTTCGTGCCGTCACGCAGAATCGCAACATGGCCGCCTGCTGCGGCGTGCCCACCGGGCGCGTCGACATGCTCGCCTTTGGCCTGGGTTCCGGCATCGCCGGCCTGGGCGGCGTAGCCCTGAGCCAGATCGGCAACGTCGGCCCTGACCTCGGCCAGAGCTACATCATCGACTCGTTCCTGGTGGTGGTGCTGGGCGGCGTCGGGCAACTGGCGGGCAGCGTGTTCGCCGCCTTTGGTCTGGGCATCGCCAACAAGTTTCTCGAACCGCAGATCGGTGCCGTGCTCGGCAAGATCCTCATCCTCGCGCTGATCATTCTGTTCATCCAGAAACGTCCGCAAGGCCTCTTCGCACTCAAAGGAAGGGTGATCGACTGATGAACCAGCCTCTCTTAGTCACCGCCACACAAAAGGCCGGCCCCAGGGTCACGATCGCCATCGGCGTCGTGTTGCTTGCTCTGCTGATCGCCCTGCCGCTGCTGTCTTTGTTGCCGGCGGAAAGCTCGCTGCATGTCTCGGCCTACACCCTGACGTTGATGGGCAAGATCCTCTGCTACGCCATCGTCGCCCTCGCGCTGGATCTGGTCTGGGGTTACGCGGGTTTGCTGTCCCTCGGCCACGGTTTGTTCTTCGCCCTCGGCGGTTACGCGATGGGCATGTACCTGATGCGCCAGGCTTCGGGCGATGGCCTGCCGGCGTTCATGACCTTCCTGTCGTGGACCGAGCTGCCGTGGTACTGGGCCGGCACCAGCAGCTTCCTCTGGGCCATGTGTCTGGTGGTATTGGCGCCGGGGTTGCTGGCCTTCGTGTTCGGATTCTTCGCCTTCCGCTCGCGGATCAAGGGCGTGTATTTCTCGATCATGACCCAGGCCCTGACCTTCGCCGGCATGCTGCTGTTTTTCCGCAACGAGACCGGTTTTGGCGGCAACAACGGCTTCACCAACTTTCGTACGATTCTCGGCTTCGGCATCACCGAACCCGGCACCCGCGCGGTGCTGTTTCTGGCCACGGTGCTGTTGCTGGTGGCGAGCCTGTTCATTGGCTGGCGTCTGGCGCAAAGCAAGTTCGGCCGGGTGCTGACGGCCCTGCGTGACGCGGAGAATCGCCTGATGTTCTGCGGTTACGATCCACGGGGTTTCAAGCTGTTCGTCTGGGTGTTGAGCGCAGTGCTGTGCGGGCTTGCCGGTGCGCTGTACGTGCCGCAGGTAGGCATCATCAACCCGAGCGAAATGTCGCCGACCAACTCCATCGAAGCTGCGGTCTGGGTGGCGCTCGGTGGCCGTGGAACACTGATCGGGCCGCTGCTCGGCGCCGGCGTGGTCAACGGCATGAAGAGCTGGTTCACCGTGGCTTTTCCTGAATATTGGCTGTTCTTTCTGGGCGCGTTGTTCATTGTCGTGACGCTGTATCTGCCCAAGGGTGTGATTGGTCTGCTTAGAAAACGAGGTGAATCATGAAAACTCCTGCGACGGCTGATTTCATGCTCGAACCGGCCTTCTACCCTCCGCAACCGAACAAGGATGCCGGCAGCAGCCGCGATGCCATTGGCCTGGGTCAACGCGTCGGCCCCGGCCTGGATACCCGCCACGGCACCATCCTGACCCTGGAGGACATCAGCGTCAGCTTCGACGGTTTCAAGGCGCTGAACGATCTGAACCTGTACATCGGCGTCGGCGAACTGCGCTGCATCATCGGCCCCAACGGCGCGGGCAAGACCACGCTGATGGACGTGATCACCGGCAAGACCCGCCCCACACACGGCAAGGCCTGGTTCGGCGAAACCCTGGACCTGACACAGATGAGCGAAGTACAGATCGCCCAGGCCGGCATCGGTCGCAAGTTCCAGAAGCCGACGGTGTTCGAGGCGTTGAGCGTGTTCGAGAACCTGGAGCTGGCGCAGAAAACCGACAAGTCGGTGTGGGCCAGCCTGCGGGCTCGGTTGAGTGGCGAACAGAAGGATCGCATCAGCGAAGTGCTGGAAACCATTCGCCTGACCACCTCGGTCAATCGCCCGGCGGGTTTGCTGTCCCACGGGCAGAAGCAGTTTCTGGAGATCGGCATGTTGCTGATGCAGGACCCGCAACTGCTGTTGCTCGACGAACCGGTGGCGGGCATGACCGATGCCGAAACCGAATTCACCGCGGAACTGTTCAAGAGCCTGGCGGGCAAGCATTCGCTGATGGTGGTGGAGCATGACATGGGCTTTGTCGGTTCGATTGCCGACCACGTGACGGTGCTGCACCAGGGCAGCGTGCTGGCCGAGGGGTCGCTGGAGCAGGTGCAGGACAATGAGCGGGTGATCGAGGTTTACCTCGGTCGTTAAGATTTGCGAATACAGAACCTGTGGGAGCTGGCTTGCCAGCGATGGCGGTGGGTCAGTCAGTATCCATTTCGGATTAGCCGGCCTCATCGCTGGCAAGCCAGCTCCCACAGGGTTTTGTGTGTAACACAAGGAATCGGGAAATGCTGCAAGTCGAAAAACTGCACCAATACTACGGCGGAAGCCACATCCTGCGCGGCCTGAGCTTCGACGTGAAGGTCGGCGAAGTCACCTGCCTGCTCGGGCGCAACGGCGTGGGCAAGACCACCCTGCTCAAGTGCCTGATGGGCCTGCTGCCTGCCAAGGAAGGCGCGGTGAACTGGGAAGGCAAAGCCATCACCGGCTTCAAGCCACACCAGCGGGTCCACGCCGGGATCGCCTACGTGCCCCAGGGCCGGGAAATCTTCGGCCGGCTGACGGTGGAAGAAAACCTGTTGATGGGCCTGTCGCGCTTTCCCGGCAGTGAAGCGAAGGAAGTCCCAGCCTTCATCTACGAGCTGTTCCCTGTGCTGCTGCAAATGAAACACCGACGCGGCGGCGACCTGTCCGGCGGTCAGCAACAGCAACTCGCCATCGGCCGCGCACTGGCCAGCCGCCCGCGCCTGCTGATCCTCGACGAACCCACCGAAGGCATCCAGCCGTCGGTGATCAAGGAAATCGGCGCGGTGATCAAGAAACTCGCGGCGCGCGGCGACATGGCGATTCTGTTGGTGGAGCAGTTCTACGATTTCGCCGCGGAACTGGCTGATCAGTATCTGGTGATGTCCCGTGGTGAAATCGTGCAGCAGGGGCGTGGTGAAAACATGGAAGCCGAGGGCGTGCGCGGGTTGGTCACGATCTGAATCCGTGAACCATTTTGTTACATCACGCATCGGAAGACGCCTCCTTCTGGTGCGCCCGACCCTCAGCAGCCATCCACCTTCCCAAGCCAAAACACGAACCCTGTAGCAGCTGGCGAAGCCTGCGTCCGGCTGCGAAGCAGTCGTAAAACCTGAGCGCGAGGTCTGCCTGATACACCGCGCCAGCCGATTTGA